>NZ_JBMXHE010000088.1:0-2011 GCF_053987695.1 Palaeococcus sp. (in: euryarchaeotes) | reverse complement strand
TTTCCAATGTTGCACAGGGCAATGCGCATGGCGTAGTCCTCCCTCTTATCTCGGATTATCATGTCCTTAACTGTTTCAGGATTAAAATCGTATATAGCCCACGGACCTATTCCATATTCATCCGCATATTTTCTCACAGTCTCATCCAAATTTTTCACAACAACAGCAACCTGAAGCACATCCGTAAATATCGGATTCTCCATAATTTTCACTTCCTTTTTTTCTAAAAATTGAAAGAGATCAAAGAATCTCTCTCACAGCTTTCTCAATCTTCTCGGTGCTTGGTATCCACTCACTCTCAAGGGCGGGGCTGAAGGGAACGGGAGTTGCTGGTGGTGTCACTATCTTTACGGGAGCTTTTAAACTATCGAAGGCTTTGCTGGCAGCAAGAGCAGCAATATCCGATGCAAAACTAGCTCTTGGATACCCCTCATCAACTACAACGAGCTTTCCGGTCTTTTTTATGGAGTTGATAATTGTGTCCACATCAAGAGGAACTATTGTCCTTGGATCAACAACCTCTACACTTACGCCTTCTTTCTCGAGCTTCTCCGCAACTTCAAGGGATTTATGAACCATCGCAGCAGTTGCAACGATTGTGATATCTTTTCCTTCCCTCTTGACATCAGCCTCCCCCAAGGGTATTGAATATGGCTCTTCTGGAACCTCTCCCTTAATTGCGTAGAGTCCCTTGTGTTCTATGAATATCACGGGATCATCATCCTCTATTGAGGAAATCAAGAGTCCTTTCGCATCGTAGGGTGTTGAGGGCATGACAACCTTCAAACCCGGAACATGAGAGAACAGCGCATGAAGCGATTGTGAATGCTGTGCCGCCGCCGAAAATCCGGCTCCACAGGTGGTTCTAAGAACCATGGAAATCTTGGCTTTCCCTCCAAACATGTACCTCATCTTTGCAGCTTGGTTGTAGAGCTGGTCAAAGGTCACCCCGAGGAAATCTATGAACATGAGTTCTACTACTGGTCTCAGCAAACCTGTAGCTGCTGCACCGACGGCAGTTCCTATAAATCCACTCTCGGCGATTGGAGTGTCCCTAACCCTTTCGGGTCCATATTTATCATAGAGCCCTGCGGTTACGCCGTAAATTCCTCCATAAACTCCAACATCCTCTCCCATAACCACAACTTTTGGATCCTTTGACATTTCATAGTCAAGAGCCTCGTTCAGCGCCTGCGCAAAAGTAATCTCCCTTACCACTGCCATACTAGCACCCCCTTGGTCGGCGTGGAGAACACGTCTTCAAGAACCTCCTCCTTTGAGGGCCATGGACTCTCTTCAGCAAACTTAACCGCTTCCTCGATTTCCTTCTTTACCTTATCCCATATTGCATTGAGCTCCTCTTTTGTTACAATCCCCTTCTCCAGGAGCTTCTGCTCAAAGAGCTTTATCGGGTCCTTGTTCTTTTTCCACCATTCTATTTCTTCCTTTGACCTGTAAACCTGAGGATCACCTTCAAAATGCCCTCTAAACCTGTAAGTCTTAGCCTCTATGAGGGTGGGACCTTCTCCCCTTCTGGCACGTTCAATGGCTTCCTTGGCCACCTCATAAACCGCTAGAACATCCTGTCCATCAACACTAACCCCCGGGATACCATAGGCCTTTCCTCTCTCCGCAACGCTTTTGATGGTCTGCTGCTTGTCATAGGGGAGAGATATCTGATACTGGTTGTTTTCACATACGAACACCACAGGGAGCTTCCATATTGCTGCTAGGTTTATTCCTTCATGAAAGTTCTGCTGGTTGGAAGCACCATCGCCAAAGAATGCCACTGCAACTCTATCGAGACCATTTAGCTTTATGCCCAAACCAGCTCCCACGGCATGGGGAATTCCTCCTCCCACCATGCCATTTGCTCCCAGCTCACCAACGTCAAGGTCAGCTATATGCATTGAGTTTCCTTTCCCTTTCCCGCTTCCTGTTTTCTTACCAAAGAGCTCGGCCATTGAGGCTTTAATATCTCCACCTTTTGAAATATAATGTCCGTGCCCTC
>NZ_JBMXHE010000087.1:0-7246 GCF_053987695.1 Palaeococcus sp. (in: euryarchaeotes) | reverse complement strand
TGATGGGGCCGGGGCCGGGATTTGAACCCGGGCTAGGGGATCCACAGTCCCCTGTGCTAACCAGGCTACACCACCCCGGCCATTTTAGAAGCCGACTCTAACTCATTGGCATAGATTTATAAAGTTTTCGTAAGTTAATTCGAGCAGGGGTGAGTTCAATGAGAGCGAAGAGGGAAGCTCTTGCAAGCCTCTTCATGGCTCTGAGGGAGAGAAGGGTGGACGAAGATATAACCGACCTCCTTATGCTCATCAATTCAATCAGAGGCATTCACACTACCTCCTCATGCTCCGGAAGGATTGGGATACTGGAAGAGCCTTATTTGGGTTCCAAGCCACTGAGCAGATGGCTTATAAAGAAACACTCCCCTATTACCTTTGAAGAGGCAAAGGAAGCCCTGGGAAATGCGAGGGAAGGCATGATTTTTCTTAAGAGCCAGCCTCCCATATTTCATGTTGTTGCCCAAGACATCAAAACCGCAAAAAGGATACATGAGGTTGGCTTAGCTTCAGGCTTTAAATACACCACATTCAGAGCATTAAAGGGAGATAAAGTTCTGGTGGAGATAAACGGCACCGAATATCTAACCGCCCCTCTGGGAAAGAATGGTAAGGTTTTATCAACGGATGAACACCTTGCATTCACAATTGAAATGGGGAATGAGATGCTGAGGCGCTCTAAAGGGAGACTTCCACGCCTGCGGGAGAACTTTGAAAAGCTCAGAGGAGAGTTTGGGGAAGATGACCTATTCCACGAGATTAAATCAAAGCTCGGGAGAGGATGATACTTTTAGAATAATTGTGGTATGGGTGTAGTTTTACTCCCTTTTAGGCATTTTAGGCATTATCGAAAGAATTCTCCTTTTCCTGACGATATGGGAGAAAATAACCGCAAGCTTTATAAATGTCCTACCTCGATTTAAGCTCGAGGGCCCGTGGCCTAGCAGGATAGGGCGCCGGCCTTCTAAGCCGGCGGTCCCGGGTTCGAATCCCGGCGGGCCCGCCATCCATAGCCCCAAGGGGGTGGCGGTTTTGAAGGCACTTAAAGTCCATGACAGGGATGGTGAGATTTTCTACAAATGCCCAAAATGCGGCATGATCTTCAAGAAGGGCAAGGATTATGTGAGGCATATCAACAAGTCCCACGGGCACATATTCAGGGGTGAAGCTTGACTTTTTCGCTTTTTTCTAAAAAAGCTTTTAAGTACTTTTTCTTAATCCCTATAAGGAGGGATAGCGTTGGATAAGAGGATGCTCTTTGTACTCGGAATGCTGATTGCATCAATTTTTCCCTTAAGTCTGGTGAGTGCTCAAGAACCCCATTACGACATTATAATCGTAAGGAATGATAATCTGATTGATTATATAATAGCTCTCCCCTATGCGGCTAAGCTCGAAGTTCCAATTCTTCCCGTGAACCCCACCCAGCTCGATGAGCAAACGAAAGCACAGCTCTATTCCTACGTTCAAATAGGATGGAAAGAAGCCCTAATTGTAGGAAATGCTCAAGCCATAAGTCCTGAAGTTGAAAATGAGCTCATGATATTGGGGTTTAACCCAAAGAGAATTGGAGGAGACTATAGAACGGAAACCGCCGAAAAACTTGCCACACATTTTTATGATCACGCCGATACCGTCTTTTTGGCGAGCGCTTTGGACTATGGATCAGCCCTTGCGGCGGCCAAATTTGCGATGGAGTACAATTATCCCATACTCCTGACCCTTGAGAATGATCTATCCGAGCCCGCCGAGCTGGGTCTCAAAAAGCTTGGAGTCAAACAGGTCATAATGGTGGGTGCGGGATTATCCCCGACCATAAAGGAGAAACTTGAAAGCGAGGGATATACCGTTTACTGGTATGGAAAGAATGTCGAGCCCCTCCCCCTCCACAAAGAGGAGCCAAAATCCCCCTACACGTACACATTGATAGGTGCCCTGATAGCTCTGGCGGTTTCAATCCCGATAGTGGTTTACTATGGAAAGAAGAGATGGAGCGCCAATGTAGTCCCTGTGGAGGTTCTTACTGAGAAGGAGCGCATAGTTGTGGAAGCCATTCTAAAGGCGGGTGGTACCGTAAAGCAGGAAGATCTGCCGGAGGCAACGGGATATTCAAGACCCACAATAAGCCGCATTATCCAGGAACTCGAGAAAAAGCAGCTCATCACAAGGGAAAAGATTGGAAAAACCTTCGTCGTCAAAATGATAAAAGAGATACGGCTTTGAGGGCCATTATGGGTGCCCTCTCCAACCCCCAAAAACCTTAAGTTATGAAAACATCAATTTTATCCGGTGGTTGTGTGAACCTTGAGGAACTTGCATCCAGGCTCGGTGGAGAAATTTTAAATATCGGAAAACCTGTAAAAACTGTGAAACAGGCAGTTAGGGAAACGAAATCCGCCCCAAAGCAGATAATCAAGTCCCTGATTTTTATAAGCGAAAAAGAGCCTCTCCTTGTTATAGTTGACGGGGATTCCAAGGTGAGTCTTGAAAAACTCAAGAACATCTTTGGAGATGTTAGGCTGGCAAAGCCCAAGGAAGTTAAGGAGCTCACAGGATACGAAGTCGGAGGTATCCCTCCTGTTGGAATAGCGCTTAGAACCATAGTCGATCCAAAGGTTCTCGAGAATGATTATGTAATCGGAGGGGGAGGCAGCATAGACAAACTCATGAAGATAAGCCCGAAAAAGATAGTGGAGCACCAGAGAGCGGAAATTATAGATGTCAGCCTTTAATCTCCCTCTCATAAATTCTCAGAGTATCCTCCCTTATTTCCCGGGCTACATCCTCACTCACACTGGCTATGGAGAGCTGATATCCCTGGTATTTGAGCACTATTTCATAGATATTGGGATATCTTACCCGCATCATTCCCAATGCTCCCTCGGGAGGATAGAGAAGGCCCAGATCCCTGTAGATCAAATAGGAGCCTATGCTCAGGAGGGCATTTAAATAGTTTAAAAATGCCATCTGGTAGTTTTTCTCTTCAAAATTTCTGGCACCAGCAGAAAGCATCTCATTGATCTTTGCCAGCATCTCCTCTTCCATTTCTATCCCCAACATAGGTTTCCGCGATAAGTTTTAATTCTTTGCCCGACATATTAAAGAGCATGAGAAGGAGCAACATAATCCTATGGGTGGCACTGGCTTCGATAATAATCTATCTGGGGTGGAAGATGCTCCAGCCCATGTTCTCCGCAGTTTTCTTTGGTGCCATAGCAGCCTATGCATTTTTACCGCTTCACCGAAGATTTTCAGAGAGGATGGGAGAATTCTGGTCTTCCATGGTACTCACAATAATTCTCCTCCTCATAGCCCTCGGGACAGCGGTTCTTCTCGTCCTCACATTGAGCAGCGTGCTGAGCTCCGCATACTCCTACACCATGCTTACCTTCGATTGGGTGTACACCCTTCCCCTCCCGCCGGGTGTTGAGGAGACCATTAGGGATATCCAAAACCAGCTCCTTCCTTATCTAAGGGAATACATCCTCAATTATACCCTTTCCCTTCCGAAATACCTCCTGCAAACCCTGATATTTCTTATAGTTTTCCAGTACCTCCTCGCCAATTCAAGTGAGGTCTCAAAGGCAATACCGACATTCTTTCCACGGGAGAACGAGGAGCTCGTCCAAAGCCTCATAGAAGGCACGGATAAAACACTTCAAGCATTAATCAGATCATGGCTTCTATTGAATATCGCAAAGGGAATATTCATGGCTCTGGGATTCCTAATATTTGGGATAGCTGAACTGGGAGAAGCTATAACCGCGGGAATATTTACCATACTCTTCAGCTTCGTCCCACTCTTCGAAGGGTGGATGATATGGCTGATAGGTTCAATATATCTAATAAAACAGGGGTTCGTTTTCAGGGGTCTGTTGCTGGCAATCTATGGATTTTCGCTCGTTTCTCCTCTTCCGGATTATACTATAAGACCAAGAATCGTCGCAAAGGATGCCAGGCTTGATTCGACAATGGTTCTCCTCGGCATGATTGGAGGAGCGATGGCCTTTGGGGTAAAAGGTCTGATAGCCGGTCCGATAGTCTTTAACCTAGTTGCAACACTGATTAGGGAATGGAAGAAAATGAATACTAAGGAATTATAATTTCAGCCCCTTCCTCTTCGAGTTCCTTCAAGGCGTCCTCCTCATCTTCCTTTTTTATGCCTTTAATGGCATCTTTCAGGAGGTAGACCTCAAAGCCTTCCCTCAGCGCATCTAGAGCCGTGGCTTTTACGCAGTACTCCGTTGCAACACCGCATATGTAAACCTTTTTAATGCCTCTCTCCCTCAAGAGCTCCGCCAAATTTGTATCCTGGAACCCGGAATATGCCTCTTTATCCGGTCTATCCGCTTTTGATATTATTATGGCGTCTTCGGGTAGTTCCACCACAAACTCGGCGCCCTCTGTGTTCTGAATGCAGTGGGGAGGCCAAATCCCCCCGTATTTCTTAAAGCTCATATGATTTGGTGGATGCCAGTCGCGTGTTGCGATAATCAAAGCCCCCTTCTCCTTGAAGGTTTTTATGTATTCATTCACCTTTGGGATTATTCTGTCTCCTTCGGGCACCGGGAGTGCTCCTCCGGGCATAAAATCCCTCTGCATGTCAACAACTATAAGTGCCTCCATGCTCCCACCAATTAAGTCTATGCCTCATTCTATTTTTAGGTTATGCTCCGGGCGTCTTCAAAAAGATTTTAAAATCCGGTGGCTTATTATATATGGTGGTGCCATGAAGAAACTTCCGATAGTTATATTCCTCGTAATTCTTATGGTCATCGGAAGCGGCTGCACATCGACCCAGAAAACCCCAAGACCCTCCAGTATTCCCCATCAAAAGATGGAAATAGCGTCAAAGAAAATATCGGGAAATGTTTACGTTCTCATAGACCCAAGGGTTGAGCTGGTGGAGATAATTTACAGGCTGTCAGATTCGGGATGGTACCATCAAACGGGAGTGGCTCCCGAGAAACTTTCCGTGGATGGATATGGATACGTAATGGGGGTGGATGAGTATTTTGGAAGGTATAAAGATGCAAAAGCTGTTCAGATGGTGAGGAAACTCTCTAAAAACGGGCTCACCTATGATGCAATTCCAAGATTTGCCATTCATCTGAACCCTGAAACCTTTGAACTTGAGAGGAACTGGAGTGATATGCTCAGGGACAGGCCCTGGCTGGCCGAGAAGGAGTTAAATGAGTTCGCAGATGCCGTGAAGGAGTTTGCGGAAGAAACCAACTTCTGGGAGTTCTACAATGGGCATCTGGAATTTTACAACAGGACAATAGAGGAGTTCCTCAAAGAAAATCCGAATCTGGCAGATATTCCGAAGTTTGAGGAGGAATTCTTCGGAGAAAAGCCCAAAGGATGGTACATAGTTCTCCAAACTGCCTTAGCCCGCCATAGCTTCGGCGGATGGATTGGTAAAGGAAAGGATAAGGAAATCTACGGATTCCTTGGGATATGCCATCTAGACCGCTTTGAAGGAATTCCCAGATTCTGCCCGGCTCTCGTTCATGAATTCGCCCATAGCTTTGTCAATCCTGCTGTTGATAGAAATTACGAGCTTTTCAAACCCTATGAATCCCTCTACAATCCGGTAAAGGAGAAGATGGCGGGCATGGCATATTCAGATTTCAAAAACATGCTCCATGAGACCCTAGTTAGGGCATTTGAAGCCTATTATATAAAGGAAACCGAGGGAGAGGCTGCTGCAGAAACCCGTCTCGCAATGGAAAAAGCAAGCGGCTTTCATTTCATAGATGATGTTTACAAGGCATACGTGGAGAAATACGTACCCAGCAGGGCCAAATACAGAACTTTTGATGATTTTATGCCGGCACTTGCCAAGGTTATTGGAGAGGTCTATGAAAGGACGAACGGGGGTAAAGAAGTCAAATTTGAAACAGGGCCAACGGTTAGGGAATTCGTGGAGAAGCTCTCAGAGGAGGGAGGGATAATAATTTATGATGGTAACAGCAGTGCTGCCCTTACCCTGGCGGGTGAAATAGGTAAGAGCCTCAAAATAGAGGCAATTCCCGGGAAACAGGTAAATGAGGGGGATTTAAAGAAAAACCTTGTGTTTGTGGTTCTCTCAAACAGCAGCCTATTGAAAGAGCTCCAAGCCTATATGGACATAAAGGTGAGTGGGGAAGAAGTGCACAGCGAGATAAGCGGGAAGACATATAAAGGCAGTATAAGAGTATTTGAGGTCATAAGAAATCCATGGAGCAGCGATAAGTTGATTTTCATCATCATAGGGACAGAAGAGGAATCTTTGAGAAGCCTTCATGCCTACGGTAACCTTCACTACAGCATAAGGGATGCAGACAGCGATGAGATGCTTGAAGCCGGTTAATTTTTCTCACTCATCCTTTTTAAAGAACATCCAGAAACTGACCATTGAGAGCCCGTATAGGAAGCCCGTTATAAAGAAGGGGATAACCAGGGAACGATCAAATATAGCCCCTCCGAGGTATTGCCCTATCCCGAATGTTGAAGTCCATGAAAAGTTCCTCAGTGCTATGGCAGTGGATCTCTCTTCCCCGCTAAAGAAGCGCATCATGAACGCATCCCATATTGGATTTACTATGTTCATCAAAATCGTCCTGATCGTGTAGATGAGAGCGGCTAGCAAGAAAGTTGGCATGAAAGGGAGGCAGGCTATCAAAGCGGTTGCGGCACCGTTAAAGCTCACGATTGTCCTTACACTGCCTATCTTATCCGCTATTAGAGGAAGGAGAAAAGTTCCAAAGCCCATCACAAGCTGTTGGGCAAAGAAAACACCGCTTATGACTGCCAAAGTTTGACCAAAGCGGAGATTAAAGTAGAGACTCATATATGGGATCGTTATCCCTGCTCCAAGACATATAAGAGCACTTGGGAGGGAAAACTTCAGGATTTTAACTAGTAACTCACGCCTCCATTTTATGCAGGGGTTTCTAACGGGCACATCTTCAATGACAAAGAGAGCAGTATCACGAGGATGAACTGCAGAAGCGCAAGTGCTATGACGAGTCTATAGGCAATCCCCGGACTTATCCCAAAGTTTTCCATGAGAAAATCGGGGGCAAATCCAGCTACAAGAACTCCCAGAGCATTGAAGATGGTGCCAAGTCCAAAACTTATGGAGAAGGCATGATGCCTGAGTTTTCCCCAACTTCTTCGCTTAAAAATGCCCATTGATGACATATCATAACCTAAAGCCCTGAGATAGAAGGGCATTATGAATATGGAAAACTGGAGAAAGAGC
>NZ_JBMXHE010000086.1:0-9047 GCF_053987695.1 Palaeococcus sp. (in: euryarchaeotes) | reverse complement strand
GAGAAAGCTAATTCCATGCTGACCCAGAAAGGGGCTCTCATAGCCCGAGTAGTCCTCAACCAGGGTGTATATTTTCATGGAATCACCAAATAAACTTTGATGTTCTGGTAATTATGCTTTTCCATACACTGTTAAGAGGAGGATGTTTTTGATATGTTAATAGAATAAAACACTATTATCAAGCACACTGCACTTATCCTCCCAGTATCCTTTTCCATAAGCGTTATTAAGTTTGGAGGGAATTAAAGGGTGGTGGTGGAATGCAGCTAATAGAGGTTTCTAGAACTGTTATGAAAGAGGTTCTCGACCTTCAAGAGGGAGAGGAAGTCCTCATCATCACGAATCCGGGGGAAGTATTGGGAATCTCCCTAAGCCTCTTTCATGCCGCGAAGGAGTTAAGAGCAAAACCGACCGTGATGATCCAGGAGGTAAAGGAAACACTTGATTATGCAGAACGGAGCGTCCTGGGAGCTCTAAATAGCGAGCCGGATGTTGTTATCTCTATAAGTGAGAAGAAATTTGGAAAGGATCCCTACGGGCTCAACATAGGATACATTGGGAGGGATAACAAAAAATATTCCCATCTTTTTGAAAAGCTCCTGTGGGGAGATAAAAGGATTAGAGCCTTTTGGAGCCCGGGAATAGATGTCTACATGTATCTAAGAGCGGTTCCAATAGATTACGCCCGTTTGAGAGTGGAGGCGAGCGTACTTGCTCAAATTCTGGACAGGGGGGAAGAGGTGCACATAACGAGTGAAAAGGGCACAGACCTGTGGATAAATATAAAAGGCAGAAAAGCCCTAAAGGATGATGGAGATTTTAGAAAGCCGGGGAGAGGGGGAAACATTCCAGCTGGAGAGGTTTTTATATCACCCACATTAAGAAAAAGCGAAGGGATAATTGTTTTCGATGGGACACTGGGGCTTGGAGGGAAGAGTATACTCCCGGAGAAGCCTGTGCGGGTGGAGGTAGAGGAAGGCTTTGTTAGAAGGATAAAGGGAGGAAAAAATGCAGAAAAACTTGAAAATGCAATTAGGGATGCAGAAAAGAGGGCACTGGAGATGGGCAAAGAAGAGTTTGCAAGAAACTCGTGGAATTTAGGTGAACTCGGCATTGGGCTCAATCCCAAGGCGATTATGAGTGGAAAGCTCCTTGAAGATGAGAAGCTGAGAAATACCGTTCACATAGCGATAGGAGCAAACTACGATAATGATGCCCCTGCTCTGAATCACTTCGACTGCCTCATCATGAACCCCACCGTGGAGGTGGATGGAGAGAGGATAATGGAAAAGGGACGATTTTTAATCTTTTAATCTTTTAACCTTCTAACCTTCAATCTTTTATCTTATTTCCTTCTAAATGCCCAGACCAATAGAGGAGGAGTTATCAACGTTGTTATAATCGTCATTGAAACGCCTATTGCAAAGAATATATCATTGAAAATCCCTTCTCCCTTTGCGATTGTGAGCATAATGAGAGCGACCTCCATTCTGGGTATCATTCCAATGCCCACTCTAAGTGCTTCTTCCGGCTTAAACTTTGAGAGGAGAGCCCCAGCTCCACAGCCCACTATCTTTCCAAAGACTGCTATGGTGGCATATACTCCTATGAGAGCCAGTGTGGAAAAGCCATACTTGTAGAAAACATCTATGTTTGTGTGTATTCCAATGCCGACCAGGAAGACGGGAACGGGAAGAGCATATGCTATGGTAGTCATTTTATCGCTTATTCTCTTGGCTTCGTCGGTCTGCCCTATAAGGAGCCCCGCGAGGTAAGCGCCCGTTATTCCCGCCACTCTAAACTCCTCCGCTATAAAAGCCAAGCTCATAACAATCGCCAGTGCAAATGCCGTGGTTGTCTCCGGGAGATCAATTTTTGAGGAGACCCTTATGATCCACTTCACCACGGGCACACCAACTATGATGACGAGCACAAAGAAGGTGGTAACTTCCACAAGCAGCTTTAAGATCTCCTCCAGGTTTATGCTCCCCGTCCTGCTCAGCGCGACAAGAACCGTTAAAACTATTATACCCAGGACATCATCCACAACTGCAGCGGCTAATATGCTCGCTCCTTCTTTAGTCCGAAGCTTCTTCATCTCCATCAAAACGCTTGCTGTTAGGCTAACGCTCGTCGCTGTTAGAACGCCTCCCAGAAAGAGGGAGGTCATCGGGCTGTGGGTAAAGGGGAGCGTTGCAAAGTAGCCGAGGACGAACGGAACGAGAACACCCCCAATGGCTATAAGAAAAGCCGGAACACCAACCCGTTTAAACTCATCTATATCCGTTTCAAGACCTGCGAGAAAGAGAAGCATCACAACACCGAGCTCACTCAGGAACTGGAGGCTCTCTCCTATATCAATCAGATGAAGGAAGGATGTTCCTATTATTATTCCGCCAATGATTTCACCCATTGCAGACGGCTGCTTTATTCTCGTGAAGAGATATCCAAATGCTTTTGAAATGAAAAGGATTATAGCCAGGGAAATAAAGGGGTCGGTTAGGGGGAGCTCCATGAAATCGCCTCCACGAACTGCTGGGTTCCATATCCAATAGCCTCCTTCCCTATATAACAATTTTGATGAACCGGCCCCTACCCAAGGGTAGGGGTTTCTCGTTGGAACCCTCACAATTAAAATTACTGCATCCCCTGAAGGGCGAGGCTTTTGAGAGAGAATGTACTGGCAGGATAATTGTGATATGCCGACATCTATTTTACGGACTTTATCATGGGTTTCCTCTTATTCTAACAGTATCGGTGGCATCAAGTAATCTTTTATACCCGAAGGGAGAGGATAATTGGGGTGATGATATGGAGATTGGTGTCGTTGGGAAGCCAAATGTAGGAAAGTCCACGTTCTTTGCAGCCGCAACCCTCGCCGAGGCTCAGATAGCAAATTATCCCTTCACAACTATTGACGCTAATGTCGGGGTGAGCTATGCAATAGCAGAGCACCCGTGCAGGGAAATTGGATGCACGCCGAATCCCCAAAATTATGAATACAGAAATGGAATGGCTTTAATCCCCATTAAGATGATAGATGTCGCCGGACTGGTTCCGGGGGCTCATGAAGGGCGCGGACTCGGAAACAAGTTCCTCGACGATTTAAGGATGGCATCGGCTTTGATTCATATTATCGATGCAACAGGGCGAACCGATGAAGAGGGAAGACCCACTGATCACTACGATCCAGTAAATGACATGGAATTCCTCGAAAAGGAGATAGACTACTGGATCTATGGAATACTCCACAAAAACTGGGACAAATTCTCGAAGAGGGTGAAACTCCAGCACTTAAAGCTTGCCCAGGCCATAGCCGATCAGCTAACGGGTATTGGCGTGAGTGAACCGGATGCCTTTGAAGCGATTCACAGGCTCGGATTGAGCGACGACCCCACAAAGTGGAGCAAAGAAGATATAATGAGTTTTGTAAGCGAGCTCAGGAAGATAAACAAACCTCTCATCATAGCTGCAAATAAAGCCGATGCCGCAAGTGACGAGCAGATAACCCGCCTTGTGGAAGAGGGAAAGAAGAGGGGGTATATCGTTATACCAACCTCAGCCGCTGCCGAGCTGACGCTTAGAAAAGCTTGCAAAGCTGGCTTTATAGATTATACCCCCGGAGATTCCGACTTTAAAATTGTGAAGAACCTAAATGAGAAGCAGAGGAGAGGGCTTGAGCTTATAAAAGAGAAGGTTTTGGATAGATTCGGCTCCACGGGAGTCCAGGAGGTTATAAACCGTGCAACATTTGATCTCTTGAAGCTCATACCCGTGTATCCTGTGGAAGACGAGCATAAACTCACGGATCAGTTCGGAAACGTTCTCCCCCATGTTTACCTCATGAGGAAGGGTTCAACACCCAGAGATCTGGCATTTAAGGTGCACACTGATCTCGGGAAAACGTTCCTCTATGCTGTGAACGCGAGGACAGGAAGAAGGGTTGGAGAGGATCACGAACTTGAGTTTAATGATATAATCAAGATTGTCGCGACTGCGAGGTAGTTTCCTCCAGGAGCTCCTGATAAAGTCTTGGCTCCACATCCTCCTCGTTCAACCCGAGGAGTCCTGCAATCTCCCATATCCTCTTTTTTGCATACTCAACATCCTCGCTCATAACCTCAATGTCAAGGAAGTCACCAAGCCCTTCCACGCGATTGAGCTCGAATGTTACATCATCGAGCTTATACACGAGTCTGTGCTTTTTAACCCACACATCCTCCCTAAAACCCAAACGCTTTAAAATCTCCTTCATCTTTTCAAAATCGCTAACCTCAACTTCAATCTCATCAAACTCCTCGTTTCTCTCGTCTTGGATGTATTTATATCCGAGAATGCTCTGCCCCAGATTGGCAATCCTTCTTATGCGGAGGAGATGTTTTGGAGGTAGGGAGAAATAGAGGTCTTCCTGAACCTCCTCACCAACAAATCCGGCCCCTAATGCTTCGATTTTTTCCATTATCTCTTCAAGTTCAACCCTAAACTTTATCTCAATCTCCATCTAAATCTCCGCTAAAAATCCTATCAAATCCTTTCCTTTCTTGAATTCCCTAACCGGGAGAATTAGAACTTCCTTGAGGGTTGGTATTGTCTTTATATTATCCTCTATAAAACTCTCCAGCTTTTCCTGGGTCTCCTCACCAACAAGGGCAACTATGTAATCTTCCTTACTTTTAACAACCGCGAGGACATTTGGGAGCATTGAGAGGGTTTTTGTTATGTATTCAAGATAGCGCTCCAAGAAGTCCTCAATTACCGGCTTTTCCACCCTTAAAACCAGAAAAGCCGTATACTTGGGTTTAACCTCATCACCAAGGATTATGGTATATTTTTCAATTACACCCCTCTCCTGAAGTTTTTTTATCCTAAAGTGGATCGTAGATTCCGGCTTGCCCAGTTTGGAGCTTATCTCAGAAATAGTAAGCCTTGCATCTTCCTTAAGGAGCTTGATTATCTCCCTATCAAGGTCGTCGAGTTTCAGCATGAGCCCCACCCCATCTTTTGAACAAATTATGATCAATTCTCAAACTATCTAAAATTTTACCTATTATAAATTTTACCATATCGTCTAAATTTTTAGGTTTGTGGTAAAATCCTGGAGATGCTGGCATAATTATCCCGCCTGCTTGGGTAACCTTCAACATGTTTTCGATATGAACCAAGCTGAGGGGCGTCTCCCTTATCACCAATATCAATTTTTTGCGCTCCTTTAATGCAACATCAGCAGCTCTAATTATCAAATTATCAGAGAAGCCGTTGGCTATCGCTGCCAGTGTCTTCATAGAGCACGGTGCGATAACCATGGCATCGAAAAGGTAAGAACCTGAAGCAACAGGAGCAAACAGGTCATCTTCCCCATAATCATACTCAAGTTCATGCCCTAACTCATACCCGGCAACTTCTATCCCTGTTTTCGATGCTAGGACTATAACATCATGTCCAAGCTCCCTAAGTACCCTGATGAGTTCCACTCCATATATGCTTCCGCTGGCACCCGTTATAGCAACTACTATTCTCACCTAAATCACCAATAATTTGGATTTTAAACAATCACTTTAAAATTTGTATGCTATCCCTTAAAAGCTTATCTTAAAAAGAGACCATACTGTAGGATAAACTGTGGGCGTTAGGTTTAAGTTTCTGGTAGTACTTCAGAAAAAGGAGGGAGAAGTATGAAAGCTGAAACCATTATTTAGCGGGTGGTTTCAGCCTTCGCCGCTGACCTCCTCCCCTTTGCGAGGGTTCCAATGAATTAACCCCTCGCCAATGACGGGGAGGTTTGAGGGGTTCTCATCAAAACAACCCTTGAAAAGGGTTCTTCGAACCCCTCCGGGAGGGTCTTTCCCCGGTTACCCCTACCTCCCGCAAGAGCGAGAAGGCTCGGGGTTATGGTTTAAAGGCCACTCTTTGGAGTTTTCAACTGCCGAGAGGCAGTCTTGAAAGGACACCTAACGGCGTCAACCCCCCAACGCTGGAGGGTAACGTGAAACCCTACATCTCATCGGGTTGTTTTACGGTGGCCTCTTCGAGGCCTTATTACATTGCAAGAGTTTAGAATGGTTTCAGGGTTTAGGGCTCCTTGGGATTTTACTGCATCCCCGCCCTGAGGCTTTCAAAAGAAAAATGTCACATAACAGTCTGCAGTATCAAAGAGAAAAGGTTTTATCCAAAGCTGCAAAAATTATAGCGGTGGTAAATGATGGAGTTTGACATGGGCAGCATGCTTGGAGATATCGGTGTGGGCGGAATTGTTGGATTTATAAGCGGCTATGCCCTGAAGAAGTTTATAAAAATAGTGCTCGCTTTAATCGGAGCTTACGTTATAAGCCTCTTCTGGCTACAGCAAAAGGGGGTTATATCAATAAACAGAGATGCGCTTTTCAATCTTACCCAGAGCGCTGCAGGGCAGGCACTTGGATTGGGAGATAAAGTTTTAGGGATCCTACCCGGAGGAGGGGCTTTTGTAGCGGCATTCTACCTCGGATTTACAAAAGGATAAAGGTTAAATTCCCTTGAATCCTTCTCCATTATATGAGCTATGAAAAAAGGGTAATCCTGAAGCACTCAGCAGCCAGCATTGTGGCACTTGCATTGTTTGGAATCAGCAGGTTTATATACAGCCTCTTTATATCGAGAAAATTTGGGATAGAGGCTCTGGGAAGTGCAAACTCTCTTATAAGTCAGGCGTTTTTAATCGCAATTCCCCTGAGTTTCTTTGCTGTAGGTCTGGGGAAGTATTCGGCAGAATTTTTGGGACGCGGACAAATTGAGAGGATACGATCAATGTCCACAATAGGCTTCGCTTCAATACTTATTGGCGTTGTTCTCCTCCCTCTCAATTTTTATCTGGCGCTGATTTCAATTTTTAGAGCATTCCAGCTCACATTCAGAAGCTTCTTCTACGGGATTCACAGGGGAGAGGTCTATGCCTATATAACACTCGCAGCTTTTTGCGTGTTCCTGCTCTCTTTCCTCATTTCAAATATATATCTTCCCTATATTGCACTTTTGGGCGCTGTGACACTCCTGGGGGTGCTCTACAACCTAAAAAACTCCCTCTTTTCAAAGCCCACCTCAGAGGACTTTAAACTCCTACTCGCCTATTCATCAATGGCTTTCTTGGGAACCCTCGCGGGCGTCTTTTTAATCCAGGGCCCTTATTTCATGAGCGAAAAGCTGGGGAGTGCTACCATAGCAGGCAAGGTGTCCGCTTCACTTTCGGCCGCCTTCCTTTTAACGTACCTCCCGCAGGTTCTCCAATCCGCAATAATGCCCCTCTACTCCTATAAATACGGCAAAAATGAAATGGATTATGTAAAAAAGCTTGCTGAGGGGACAACTGAGATTTTGAGCTATATAATAGCTCTTATAACCTTCGGGGGGCTGATTATCGGGAGAGAGATTCTCTCATACATGTTCGGCTTTTCCTTGGGCAGAGAGTTTTACCTTGCCTTAATAGCTATAGAAGTCTACATAGCGTATAATCCTTCAATAGTGGCACTATCATCGACCCGCTACATAAAGGACAGCACTTTAATTTCCATATTTGGTGCTATTGCCACTCTCATCGCATGGTTTTTCTTAATACCTGCAATGAAGGAGACAGGAGCCATGCTGGGGCTTCTAATCGGTTATGCTCTAATATTTTCAGGAGTGGCATATTTTTCAAAAAAACGGCTTGAAATATCCTTAAAGTCATACAAACCTCTCCTGTTTGCCCTGCCACTCCAGGTAAGCTTCTTAATATCCAAAATTGCCGTGATGTTTGCCCTGATAGTATATCTCTATCTAATGAAGGAAGAAGCCAGGAAGGGGTTGCACCTTCTGGGAAAGATTAAGGGTGGTCAATAGTGACCACTATTCCTTTATATCATAACAAGCCAATTCTAAATCAGGGAACATCATGGCAGATGAGAGAGACATAGAGAAGCTTGCAAGGGAAGTCGAAAGTTTGAGGAATGCTATGAAGGAGCTTATGAGAAGCTTTGAGCTGGCATCCCAGCTGGCACAGAATTACATCAAGCTTATAAACATGTACGCGCAGTATGGGGGTCTCGGTATAGACGTCATGATACCCCAGATAAAGCATGACCCGATCGCGAGGGAAATTGTAAAGATACTCTTCGATAAAAAAAGCGCCAACATAAGTCAGATAACGAGGGAATTGAAAGCCAGAAGGGGAAAGGCCTCCCGGAATACGGTGAGAGAGAAGTTAAATCGGCTGGTGGAGCTGGGAGCTGTTGTGGAAATCGAGAACGAACATAGCAAGGAGTACATTCTGAACAAGGATGTGATCTCAAAGTGGTTAGAATTGATCGGTATCCCCATCAACCTTGAGCAGATATAATATTTATCGAGGTGGTTGATATGGAGTTTGATGAAGAAAAATTTGAAAGGGAAATGAAGAAAAAAGTTTTAGAAGCTATGGAAAGCGGGCAAGGAGCTCAAAAATTAATAGAGGAAACCCTGAGGGAGCTCACAAAGCAGCTGAAGGAAGCAAAGAGTGAGGAGGATGTAGAACTCATTGAAAGAAAGATGGAGGTTCTGGAGGATATGATAAAGGACATGAGCAAAAAGGGCCATGGGGATAAAGAAGACGTGGAAGAGCTTAAAGAGGTCTTGGAAACTGTTTCCCAGCACCTCCCGACCATAATGGATTCAATATTCAGCCCTCTAAAAACCCTCCTAAATGATGTCTACGACCCAGAAAAGTCAGAGAAGCTCGGTAAAAACGTGGCAAACTTCTATAAGGAGCTTATAAGTGCAGGTATGGAACCAGACAAAGCCTTTGAGCTTACAAAAGAATACATGAACAGTGTAAATATCATAAAAACCCTTGCTTCTGAATTTATGCAGAAAAAAATGGGAGAAATTAAGGAGCTTGAAGGGCTTAAAAACCTTGGCAAAAAGAAGAAAAAGATAATTGAGGAAGAATTTGAGGAGGAGCTTTGATGATACTTTCCCTTTTCAGGCTCTCTCTCATACTTCCAAAGCTGCTCTGGGAGCTGGCCGGTATGAAGAGAGCCATGAAGAAGGGGAAAAGAGCG
>NZ_JBMXHE010000085.1:0-8307 GCF_053987695.1 Palaeococcus sp. (in: euryarchaeotes) | reverse complement strand
CAGGCCTCAACAAAGCAGGATCCAAAATATCAGGCCTATTAGTCGCAGCAACAACCACAACCCCACTATTCTCCTCAATACCATCCATCTCCGTAAGAAGCTGATTAATCAACCTATCCGTAACCCTGTTTACATCGCTTCCCCTCACTGGTGCTATTGCATCAATCTCGTCTATGAATACCACCGTGGGGGCGGCCTGCCTCGCTTTGCGGAATATCTATCTTATGTTCTTCTCACTTTCTCCAACCCACTTGCTGAGTACTTCAGGCCCTCTAATTCCAATGAAGTTTGCTTCACTCTCCGTGGCCACTGCCTTTGCGAGTAAAGTTTTACCCGTGCCCGGAGGCCCGTAAAGAAGAATACCCTTCGGAGGTGTTATTCCAAAACTCAAGAATGCTTCCGGATATTTCAACGGCCACTCAACAGCTTCCCTCAATTGTTCCTTAACTTCTTCGAGACCACCTATATCACTCCATCTAACATTCGGAATTTCCAGTAGAACTTCTCTCAGTGCCGATGGTTCAACCATCTTCAAAGCCTCATAAAAGTCCCTTCTCGTAACTCTGAGTTCCTCAAGGACTTCCTTTGGTATCGTCTCCACCTCAAAGTCTATCTTGCCCTCCTTCATCAATCTCCTCAACGCCGCCATTGCCGCTTCTCTTGCCAGCGCCGCCAAATCCGCCCCAACAAACCCATGGGTTCTATCCGCCAGCTCGTCCAATAGGTGATCTATGAGTTTGTGTCTAACCTCTTCATATAGTCTTTCATCTATTTCTTTCAGGGTTTCCTTAATGTCCTTCTCGTTACCCGCTCCCTCGACCTTTCTAATGGCACTCCCGGCTGTGCCTGCAAATCTCTCATCGCTTCTAATCTCCTCCAGAATCTTCAATACCTCACTCTTCCTGAATTCTGGCTCTATAGGCATTCCTCTCGTGTGGATTTGAAGTATCTCCTTCCTGCCCTGTCTATCTGGAACACCTATCTCTATCTCCCTATCAAACCTACCGGGTCTTCTCAAAGCAGGATCTAAGGCATCGGGCCTATTTGTGGCACCTATCACGATGACCTTTCCCCTGCTCTTGAGTCCATCCATGAGGGTTAACAGTTGGGAGACCACGCGCTTCTCAACCTCTCCATGGCTTTCCTCCCTCTTCGGAGCTATAGCATCAATCTCATCAATGAAGATTACGCTTGGAGCATTTTCCTGGGCTTCTTTAAACACGTCCCTCAATCTTTCTTCACTTTCTCCGTAGAATTTGCTCATTATTTCTGGACCGTTGATAGCTATGAAGTGAGCGTTTGCCTCGTTTGCCACGGCTTTTGCGAGTAGTGTTTTACCCGTGCCCGGTGGCCCGTAAAGAAGAACTCCCTTTGGAGGTTCTATGCCTAAGCGCTCAAAGAGTTCCGGGTGCTTTAATGGAAGCTCAACCATTTCTCTAATCTTCTGAATTGCATCCTTCAAACCACCTATATCTTCATAGGTAACTTCAGGAACAGTTTCCTCCCTCAGCTCCACAGCCTGGGGGAGGACTTCAACTTCAGTGTTATGTGTAATTTGAACTATCCCCTTTGGCGCCGTGCTCACAACCACAAATTTGAGCTCGCCAAATCCAACTGGAAGAAGGTTTCTAAATATTTCCTCAAAGGGGGTTGCAAGGAACTCATCCTCAATTCTTCCGCTTGCAATTATTAGATCTCCCTTTATAACGGGCCTGCCAAGGAGATTGTTCTTCACGAGATCTCCGGGAAGCTGGATTAGAACGCCCCTCTGGGCAGGAGCAAGTGTAACCTTTCTGGCTTCCTTAACCTCGGCCCTCTTAAGGGTGATAAAATCGCCTATGCTGACTCCCGCATTCTTTCTTATGTAGCCGTCAATCCTTACTATATCTATGCCCCTATCGTCGGGATGTGGATTAGCCACTATTGCCGCCGTAACCTTCTCTCCATGGAGTTCCACTATATCCCCCGGCTCAACGCCGAGCTGTCTCTGGAATTTCCTATCAAACCTCGCTATTCCCCTTCCAACGTCCCTCTTGAGAGCCTCAGCAACTCTAAGCTTTATCTCCTCCTTGAGATCTTCCCTACCAAATATCATTCCTCATCACCTTTGATCCTCTTTTTATGAACTTTAATAGCTTCCTCCAAACTCATATTGCCCTTGGCAACTTCACGGGCGAGTTCGGAGGGAATCGTTATTTTACCACCACTAAGCTGTCTGCTCCTGCTTTTTATATGCTCAATCTCTCTCTTGCTGGGTTCTTTAACTTTCAGCAGTTCCTTTATTTTAACCTCTCTTCCATCCCTTAAAGCGATATTGATTGATGCAACTATATCCTGAACCTGGGAAATCTCGGCCCCTCCTATCTTTGGAGTCGTTCCCCTCTCATTGATGAGGAGCACGGTATAGTCATCACCCAAAACTTCAGCCAGTGCCTTTAAAGTTAGCACCCGATGCCTCCTTGCACCATGGCCTATTTTAATCTTTGCCCCGGGATACTTCTCCAAGAGCTCTAGGATTATTTCGATATCGGTGGGGCTCTTTAGGTGATATACTTCAATAATCCGGTGATCTCCAACCACCGAAACACCGGGCCTTTCCCCGGGATCTATCGCGATGTAAATATTTTTAAAACGCTTTCTACCTTCGAGTTTAGCCAGAACCTCATCTATAAAGTTCTCATCCCTAACGATAATCTTTGTGGGGAAATCTATCCTCTCATAATCTCCCTCACTTGTCAGAATAACTTCAACATCGAAGGGTATTTTCTCTTCAAGCGTCAGGCTGTCAAAGGGTATTCTGTACTCCTTGAGAACCTTTGAGGCGAGGTAATAAACCCGGGCATCCGACGTCATTATGGCAACTCTCATGATTTCTGCTATGCATTGAAGTTAAAAAAGTTGCTTGCCATTGGGCCAAGAGTTGGTCTGTGAAAGCTGGTGAGTTTAAGGATAATCTGCCATTTTGATGCCCCACGTAGTATATTAGTGTATTATTGGGGCGCTACCATTGTTACCTTGACAGTATCAAAAGTTGTGTGGCAATATTTATAAATTTCAAACTGAAGGTACCATAGGGGATATACATGCAGCCTCCAAAGAAAAAGAAGAAAGAAGAGGAATATGAGGAATACTGGGAAGAAGATGAAGAATGGGAAGAGGAGGATTTTTTGGAGGAGGAATGGGAGGACGAAGACTGGGAGGATGAGTGGGAAGAGGATGAGGAATGGTGATCAGTTCTTCCATGGCACCTCTGTTTTTATCTTCCACATTCCCAGCAGCTTTCTGGAACCCCATGTAGCCTGAACTTCAAATGCCACCACCATGCTTGGATAAATATCGATCAAATTAAAGGAATTTCCAAAGGGATTTCTATGGAGTTCCCAGCTTATCGAGCCGGCGTTTATTATGGGTGTATTCTCAACCTTTATGCCCACCGCATTCCCCCCATGGCCCGTTAAAACCAGATCCGCTGCATGGGAAGCAAGAATTTTCAGGACATTCCCCCCATCCTCAAGAAATCCAAGCTCTCTGCTTCTTGGTATCGGGATTACGTTATGGTGCATTACGACCGTGGTGAACTTTTCCATATATTCCTCCAGAAGAGTTGTGAGCACCCTCTGTCCTATCCTTCCCAAAACTCCAATTGGCGTTTCATACTGGGCGGTCATTATGGGTATAAAAACAAAGTGGTTGCCAACCTCCATGATTTGAGGCTCTCCAAAATACTCCTTGAAGAGATCATAGCCCAGATATGTTATATCGTTGTGACCGGGGATTATAATCTTCTCGGCTTTAATTTTCTCATAAAACTCCAGCGCCCTTTCATAGTACCGCTCTATTCCATAATCAACTATATCACCACAGTGGACAACCAGATCCGGTTTATATCTTTCATTTATTGCCTTTATTGCATTTTCCAAAACCCTCTTTCTGAAATAAATCCTATCAGATACATTGCTTTCACTGATCTGGATTATTCTAAAGAGCCGCTCCCCCTTTGGTATAAAAATCCTCTGCTTCGGAATCTTAAAGTCCCTGCTAACCTTGTCCCCGGTTACCTTTTTTATGGTAACTTTAACTTTACCATCTTCATACACCTTTATTATGTTGTAGCTGTTCACATCGCCTTTTCTAGTCTTCCTACAGGAAGTGCATCCTGCGTTTGCCACTATCAAGTGCTCTATCTTGTAAACATTGGGCACGTGCTTATGTCCGCATACATATAGGTTCACATCATGCTTTAAAAGCAAGTCCAAGACATCCCCTGCATTGAAGAGAACATTCCTCTCCCTTCCCGTGTCGGGGAGGGGAACCAAGTGATGATGTGCCGCCACAATTTTAAACTTCTTGCTCGAATACTCTTCAAGCTTCTCCTTTAGCCACTTGAACTTATACCCACCAACCCTACCGTCGCTTAAGTCGGGGATTGTGGAATCAAGCCATATTACAACGAGATCCTTCCTCTCATACACCCCGTACAGAGGCCCCACATACTTTTCAAAGAGCTCATATCCCACGTTTCTGGAGTCGTGATTTCCGGGGAGGACGATTAGAGGTTTCTGTATCTTCTTTAAAGCATAATTTGCGTGTTCATATTCTTCCCTGAGCCCCTGATTTGTAACATCCCCTGTGTGTATGACAAAATCAAAATCGGTTGTATTTATCTCATTCACAATCAAATCATAGGGATAGCCTTTGAACGCACTCTCCGGAGTTATATGGGTATCACTGATGTGAGCTATCTTTATCATCCCGATCACTCTCTGGCAATTGCCGTCTCGAGCTTTCTCCGGTTGGCCTCTAAAAGATCGCTCAAGGAGAATATGCCAATTATTTGGTTGTCATCCTCTACCAGAATATGCTTTATCCTGTGCTCTGCCATAACCTTTAGAACATCCTTGAGGGGCGTGTTTGAGTTCACGGTTATTAGCTCCTTGCTCATTATCTCCTTCACAGGAGTGCTGTAGGGCAGACCCGGGACCACAACACGCCTTATGATGTCGCTCTTCGTGAAAAAACCTATAACCCTCTTGTCCTCAAAGACGACCAAAGAACCGATATCAAAGTTCACCATGATCCTGCATGCTTCTTGAACAGAATCTTCGGGTGTTACCCCGAGGAGCTTTTTTACCATATAAACCTTTATTGGAGCATCCTCTTCCATAACCTCACCAACGGAGAGATATGTGGCTAATGTTTAATAACGCTTTCTTTCTTGGTTAATGTAAAGAGATATATTGAGAGCACCAAAAACATTATAAAGCTCCGTGAGTTTTTTTAAAATGCCAATATCTGTTGGTGGTGTCTGAATTGGAAGGAAATAGATTTGGTGATAGGAAGTTTGGAGACAGACCGAGGAGGAGGTTTGGTCCTCAACCCCCAGTGAAAGTTGGCGAAAGGTATAGGGTTAAGATTGAAAGTATGGGAAAAGGCGGAGATGGCATAGCAAGGATTAAAGGGTTTGTGATTTTTGTTCCTAAAACAAATGTGGGGGATGAAGTGGAAATTGTTATAAACTCCGTAAAGCAGAAGTTCGCTTTTGGAGAAGTAGTCGGGTGAAAACCCATTTCCTTCTTTCTCTTCATTGTGAGCCCTCCATATTGGAATTCACCATTAAAGGAGGTATTTTTGAGAAGTGCGAGGAGATGCTTATTTTTAGAAAAATTTATATTCTAAAATGCTTAAAAAGCTATGTGAGCGTATTAAATTAAGAGGGTGTGTTTAATGGTAGTTATTGTCGTTACAGGAAGGGGCGGGGCAGGAAAAACAACGACTACCGCCAACTTGGGTACCTATTTTGCCCAGAGGGAGTATAGAACCCTTTTGATAGATGGTGATTTGTACCTGCCTAATCTTGGATTTCACTTCTCCATTGAGAACGTTAAATATACCGTTCATTCAGTTCTAAAAGACGTGAAACTAAACCCTGATTGGGCAGTGTATAAACATCCTGACTCTGGAGTCTTCGTGATGCCGGGAAGCACAAACCTCCAAGACGTTCTCGGAATCTCCACCGCAAAGCTAAAGGACATAGTGGATGAGATGAGATACAAATTTGGTGTCGTTTTTGTCGATTCTCCAACCGGAATCCCCTTTGATACACTGCCGACCTTTGAAATCGCGGGATATCAAATCATAGTTGTTGAAATAGAGAGGTCTCCCATCTACACCTTTGAGACAATGGTGGAGAACGAGGTTAACAAGCTGAAAGCCTTGGGAGATGAGTACAGACTTAAAGAAGGAGTGATACTCAACAAGGTGAGAGAATCAGATGATATTGTGGACAAAATAGTTGAAGCAATTGAGGAGGATGTTGGAATCCCTGTTCTTGGTGTCATACCTTTTGATGAGAATGTTCCTGAATCAATCAACGTTGGTGTTCCTATATTAAAATACAAACCAAAAAGTGATGCGGCGCTGGCTTTTTTGGAAGCGGGAGAAATTATGGAAGAGTGGATATTTGGGAAGGAACATGAACAGTTCCGCTTTTGATGGATTGGAGGTGTCCTGTTATGAATGTTGAGGAGATTATTGGGAAAGTTGTAAGGGGAGAAATAAAGCTCCATCAGGTGGAGAAATATACGGATGGGAACAAAAAACTGGCAACTGAAATAAGGAGGAAAGCATTAGAGAGAAAGTTTGGAATAAAGCTCGATAACATTGGGCATTATTCAATTGATCCAAATCTTCTGATAGGGAAAAACATAGAGAACATGATTGGAGTCGTCCAGATCCCCATGGGGGTTGCAGGACCTCTGAAAATTAATGGAGAATATGCAAAGGGGGAGTTTTATATTCCCCTGGCGACCACGGAAGGAGCTCTCGTGGCGAGCGTCAACAGGGGATGCTCCACACTGACAGCTGCCGGGGGAGTTAAGACAACTCTAATCGATGACAAAATGACGAGAGCACCTCTCTTGAAATGTCCCGATGCGAGAAGGGCAAGGGAGATCGCTCAATGGGTTAGAGAGAACCTTCAATACCTCCAGGAAAAGGCAGTTTCAAAGGTCACCAAACACGGGAAGCTAAAGGGAGTTAAACCCTATATAGTTGGAAACAATCTCTATCTGCGCTTCGAGTTTGAGACCGGTGATGCAATGGGAATGAACATGGTAACCATATCGAGCGAGGAGATAATGAAGGTTATAGAGGAGAAATTCCCAGACGTCAAATACTTGGCATTATCCGGAAACCTCTGCGTCGACAAGAAGCCAAATGCCATGAACTTCATCAACGGGCGTGGCAAGAGTGTAATTGCTGAAGCCGTAATTCCAAGAGAAATCGTGGAAAGGAAGTTAAAAACAACGCCCGAGCTTATAGCCGAGGTGAACTACAGGAAGAACCTCATCGGCTCAGCCCAAGCTGCGTCTTACGGGTTTAACGCACACTTTGGAAACATCGTAGGAGCGATATTTCTCGCAACGGGGCAGGATGAGGCTCAGATTACAGAAGGCTCTCATGGCATAACCCTGGCAGAGGTTACCCCTAAAGGAGACCTATACATAAGCATCACCATGCCTAGCCTCGAAATTGGAACGGTTGGGGGAGGAACTCGCGTTCCCACCCAGAGGGAAGCACTCTCGATTATGGGTGTGGCCGGTGGCGGGAACGCCAAGAAGTTTGCCGAGATTATAGCAGGCACTGTTCTTGCCGGTGAACTCTCGCTCCTTGCGGCAATAGCGGCAAAGCACCTCGCGAAGGCTCATAAAGAGCTTGGAAGGTGAGCTAATCGAATTCGTATTCCCTTTCCCTGTAACTTTTTTTCAGGCTTTGAACAACTATTATCATGGCAAAAATAAAGGTTAGGATGTTCGATATCTGCATGATATCTGCCCTGTGCAGATATGCAAGAAAGAGCCCCACGACTCCCAGGAGGGCTTGTATAAGATTTAAAGCCTTTTCTATGGGTGTTTTTTGTTTTGCACCTTTGTTTATAATCCTGTGGACGATCTTTTCCAGCGCTTCCTCGCTCTTCGGGATAAATACTATGAACTTGTCCTTTCTTTCAAACCTAATCCTCTCCTCGCTGGGGATTAGATAAAACCATCTGCTCGTTCCATCATCCAGCTCTACAACATAAACCCGGGGATATTTTTTCCACAGCCTCTCAATATTTATCAAAAGCGTGAACTCATCTGGGTTCGTGAGCCTGGAGAAGGACCTCCCCTTGAAAAGTGCTTCAACCTCCTTGGCCTTCTCACTTATGAGCTGATTTTCCTTCACCTTAATCAGGGTATATGCTATGCGCTTTTCCTTTTTGGCACCTCTTTTTGGAGGTTTCTTTTCTTTCCTCCGAACCCTTATGGG
>NZ_JBMXHE010000084.1:0-15824 GCF_053987695.1 Palaeococcus sp. (in: euryarchaeotes) | reverse complement strand
AAACTCCCGAAATTGTCCAACCAGAAGTAGAAAATGAAGAAAGGAAAAAAGAGGAGGAAGAAGCCTTAACTCAAATGATGGTGAGGATGAATGAGATCGAGAACGATATTCCAAGGATAAAGGTAAGCATTGATACCCTTAAAGCCCAAATCCAGGAGATCAGGGATGAGGTGGAGAGTCTGAACAAGACAATTAGGGACGTCATGATGCTATATGAGGTGGTATCACAGGAGATAAATCCTTTCAAAGATCTAGAAAGTGAGAACCCAATAGTTGGAGAGATCCAGGATCTGAAGCAGGAGCTCGACGAATTGAGGAAAGAAATAGCCCAAATAAAGGCGGATTTAAGGTTGCTGGCTTATCATGGTATTGATTTGGATAAAGTAATTTACGAAGTCCTTGCGGAGGGAGAAAAATGATGCTCGAGCAAGAAATCGAGAAAAAACTCCAGAGGCTGCAGGGAAAAGTGCCCACGATTATAATAAAGGAGCTTCAGGATAAGCTAGTGTCCAAGATGGACATACTCACACCCGAACAGGTGGATTTAATTATCGATAAGGTGCTAGAAAACTATTCCAGCCAGGTCGAGAGACTTACGAAACTGGATAGGAGGGTCGAGGAAATTGGAAAGTATCTCAAGGAGGTAAGAGAGCATTTGGTGGGTGCATCTTCGGTGAATACAGCTTCAACGGCGATTCCCGGTTATTCCGATAATGAAATCACCAATCAGGAGTATGTTGAGCCTTCTACACTTGAAAAGGAGGTAGAATTTAAAGAGGAGGAGAAGGAAATGGGAGAGGAATTTAAAATTCCCCAGGATATTAGGGAGGTTTTAACCGTTCAGCAGGTTGGTAAGGCTAGACTCGAAAGGCTTCCTGATGATATGGTCTCAACTATGATAGCTTTGAAATGGTTGGGCTTCCTTATTGATAAGGCAGGCATACAAAATCTTGAGAACGTCTTAGAGTTTTACTACAGGATTGGATGGATTTCGGAGAATGTGCTAAACACTCTGCTGACCTATGCGAATGGGACCAAACCTCACTATAGGGAGCCCAATTGGAGGCCTGAGGATAAGCTGACAATTCAGGATCATTTGATATCTCTGCTCTTCATAGAGCGCCTTAGAGGGGGGAGGGTGACAAGGGAGGTTTTGGATTCAATAGAAAGGGAAATTAAGATGATGAACAGGGTGTTGGAGCAAGTTTACGGTGTTTAGGGGATAACCATGGGGTTCAGTGTTTCAGCGACCTTCGCGATTTTATTCACATCGGCTCTGGTTGCCTTTGGGATGTTATATACTTCCTTTGAGAATACTTATATTTCCGTCCTAGATGCGAGCAACTACCATGATGAGGCTATGGTTAACCTGAAGAACTCCCGCTTAAGCCTGAATGATTATACATATGAAACCAATTCGAATGTTTCAGTTTATGATATAACCTTCAATTTGACGAATGAGGGTGGCACGCTATCCCCGGATCTCTGGAACTTCATATATGATGGTAATCTTAATTCCGTAGATGTTGCTGTCCAGAATAAAGAATATGTGCTCCCCGGGGAATGGATAACCATAACCGTGCAGAACGTGCCTAAAACAACAGATATTCACTCATTAGTCACTGTTGTGGATAATGGATGCTCTCTAAAGATAAAATGGCAATGGGAATGGCTTGATCCAAATCAGACTCAGGGAGAAGCGGTGATAATTAGTGATGCATGGTATTGTCCCTTGGAGGGCTGAGGATGGCAAGTGGCGTGATTTCGGAGCTCGTGCTATTCATAGCTTCACTGCTAATTGCAGGAGTCATAGCTGGGGGACTCTACGCTGTCACCCAAGACATTTCAGATGGCATAAATGTTAAGGGGGAGCATCTGGCTTATAGCTTGAAGCTGGACTTTGCAATCATAAATGATGCAGAGAATATACCCACTGAGAGCGGTGCTTACGTGTTTTATGTAAAAAACACGGGAAAGGTTTCCTTCATGTTTGATGAAAATACGGTCGTAGTCTTCATTGATGGAAATCTAATCCCTCCGTCGAATCTGACCTTCACAAATTTAAATGATTCATCATCGAGCATGCTTTATCCTTATGATATAGGTTCGATTCATGTGAATACGTCCCTATCATCCGGTTATCATAAGATAACAATCGTTGTGGAAAACGGTGAGAAGAGATCTCTGGTATTCAAAGTGTAAAGTGCGAGGTGATGAAGATGGGAGCCCTACTCAAGATTCAGATACCAAACGATGAGCTTCATAGGCGGCTTGGAGGGGGAATCCCCGGGGGGAGCATAGTTGTAATAGAGGGCGATAGGGGTACGGGCAAGTCCATCTTTTCTCAGAGGCTCCTTTACGGTTTTTTAAAAAATGATTATTCCGTGGCATATGTTTCGAGCCAGTATACGACACCCGAGTTTATCAATCAGATGGATTCACTTGGATACGGCATAATTCACGAGCTCATCAAGAGGAAGCTGCTCTTTATATCTCTCTATCCTCTGATGACAAGCGTATCCAAAAAGGAGAAGTTTCTTCCCCGCTTTCTTGGAGAGCCACGGCTCTGGGAAAAACAGGTCGTTATAATTGACAGCATATCCTCGATATTTCCTCGAGAATTAAAGGAAGAAGAACTGCGTCGTTTAACGGAGCACCTAAAAAAGCTGAGCTCACTAAATAAGGTCATAATAATGACCGTAAACCCTAATGAGATGGATGAAAAGGTTCTTTCCACCCTCGAAGAGGTCTCCAGCATTTTGATACGGCTTCAGGTTAAGGTGTTTGGGGGTGATTTGAAGAATTCTGCCACCATAGTGAAATATAACAATGCTATGGGGATATTTCAAAAAATAATACCCTTTAGAGTGGAACCCCGGGTTGGATTCATAGTGGAGATTGCAGCGGTGGTGTGATATGGCTGAGAGGATTAGTGAAACTCTGGAAGTTGCCATGGCGAGGAATCCCCATCTCAGGAAATATGTTAATGAATTCGTTAAGAAGTATGCCAAGCTTCCGGAGTTTCACGTCCAGCTCAGCCGGAGCATGAAGGAGATAAAGTATCCAAACATACTCTACACGGTAGGAGATCCCATTTTCATTCATATATACGGGGATCCAAAGACGAATCGTAAATATATCGTTATAGAACCGAGGATTGAAAATGCGGAGGAAGAAGCAAAGTATGAGATGATTAAGGATAAGCTCCTGGAGCTGGCTCCAACTAGAAGAATTCCCGAAGAAAAGGAGGAATTCGAGCTTTTTTTAGATGAACTTTTCAGTGAGGCGGTTTCCAAATTGAGGAAGGGAGGGCTATTTAACAGAAACAAGTTTGAACTATCAAAGACGGAGTTTGAGAAGTTTAAATATCTGCTGAAGAGAGATATAATAGGAATTGGGCCTCTGGATGTTCTCATGAAAGACCCTTATATTGAGGATATTCACATTATAGGTGCAAACTATGTTTCTCTGATTCACAAAATTTTTGAGGCACTCCCAACCAATATAACCTTTGGGGATAATATAAAGCTGGCAGACTATTTCAAAAATTTGAGCGAGCGCATGGGAAGACCTGTAAGCGATAAAAATCCAGTGGTCGATGGAACACTTCCCGATGGTTCGAGAATTAACATAATATACAGCCCGGACGTGAGCATAAAGGGCCCTTCAGCCACGATAAGAAAGTTCTCTGCAACTCCATTAAGCGTGGTCCAACTCGTCAACTGGAATACATTCTCCGCGGAAGTCGCGGCATATCTATGGATTGCTCTTGAATACGGTATGAGTGTTTTCGTTTGCGGTGAGACGGCGAGCGGAAAGACAACGACCTTGAACTCAATAATTCCCTTCATAAAGCCGGATGCAAAAATATACACCGCCGAGGATACTCCTGAAGTTATAGTACCCCATCCCACCTGGCAGCGCCTAACTACTAGAGAAAGGGGTCCCGAGGAGAGCAGGGTAACACTTTTTGACCTTCTTAAAGCCGCCCTCCGTTCTAGACCGAATTATATTATCGTGGGTGAGATTAGGGGTGCAGAGGGTGCTATTGCATTCCAGGCTATGCAGACGGGGCACCCTGTCATGAGCACATTCCACGCGGGCGACATTAAAAAGATGATACAGCGTTTCACGGGTTCGCCTATCAACATCCCCGTGACGTTCATAGACAATCTCAACATAGCCCTCTTCCAGCAGGCGGTTTATGTGAAGGGCAAATTCCTTAGGAGGGTTTTGAGTGTTGTGGAAATTGAGGGATACTATGAAGAGCTTGGGGGAGTTGCCACGAGGAACGTTTTTGAGTGGGATCCTGTGAGTGATAGGCATATATTCAGGGGTATGAACAACTCCTACATTCTGGAGAGGAAGATTGCAGAGGTGGCGGGTTATGAGGATCCCAAAGAAATTTACAATGAGCTCTTTCTTAGAGCCAGAATAATCAAGAGGATGATTGAGCTCGGCATAACGGATTATTACTCCGTTCATAAAGAGATAAAGGGATTTTATGAGAGGGGCATAGAGGGATTGAGCTTCAGGTTGTGATTGAAATGGCAAAAAACAAAGCGGGAATATTTGTGCAGACGGATCTAACGATAAGGACGTACTTGAGAAAAGTGTTACTGCCAAGCTTAGGGGCGTCTATACTCCTCTTTGTGCTCATATCTATCCTTTCCCGCTTTGTATCACTCTCCCGCACGATCACAATTGCGCTCTATGCTATTCCGGTTCTCCCCTTGATCTATGGCGTATTTTACCCCTATGCCACTGCAAGCAGCAAGAAGGTCAAAATAAACTCGAAAATACCATTCTTTGCTACATATTTTGCTGTCCTTTCAACGAGCGATGTTAGCAGAAGTGAGCTGCTGCTTAATATCTCCCGGGAAAAAGTGTTGGAGCCCATTTCAAAGGAGATGGAAAAGGCTTACTATTTGATAGCCAAGCTCCATAGGGGAATGCCTGAAGCCTTGAGATTTCTCGCTAAGAGAAGCCCTAGCAAAGTTTTTTCGGATTTCCTTGAGAGACTTGCCTACTCTCTAGATAGCGGCGTTGAACTAACGGATTACCTCCTGCAAGAGCAGAAAACAGTCATGGATGATTATGAAACCTTTTATGAAGGAGCACTCTATGATCTGGATATTTTTAAGGAAGTTTACTCATCCCTAATTATCTCGGTGGTTTTTATGGTGACCTTCATTATAATTGGCCCTATCATAACGGGTCAGGATATAGTTAGTCTGAGCATTTTCACTTTTGTTCTTGTTTTGGCAACGGAAATTGGCGTTTTGGTCATAATAAAGCACAGGATGCCTGAGGACAGGATATGGGCAGAAAATGCTATGATACCACAGAGAAAAGAGAAGTTCATAAGAAGCATACTAATATCCATAACCGGAAGCATCCTGCTCTTCATTGTTTGCATGCTCGTAATAACACCCAGGTTCGATCTCCCTCTTCTAATTCGGATTGCACTGATTCTAACTCCTCTTGCATACGTCGGATGGGTATTGCAGAAGGAAGAAGAGAGCATAATGATAAAGGATGAGAATTTCCCTGCTTTCATAAGGAGCTTGAGCTCTTCACTGGCTGCAAGTGGAGCTTCGATGCATCTTGTACTGAAATACCTGAGTTCCCATGATTTCGGAACTCTCACGCAGGATATTAGAAACTTAAACCGCAGGGTTTCGATGCGTATTGATGATTCAAAGGCGTGGGAATTTTTTGTCTCTGACACAGGCAGCTGGCTCATAAGCATTTTCTCCGAAATATTCAAAAAGAGCATAAGATTGGGGGCAGAGCCAGAATATATTGGAATGGTCATATCCAGGAATTTTGAAAGGCTGGTTAGATTAAGGAGGAAAAGACAGCAGAATGTATCAAGCTTTAAGGGTGTCATATACGGAATAACAGGTGCATTTGCATTCTCCGTTTCATCGGCTTTCCAAGTGGCTGCATACATGACTCATCTCTTTTCAAATCTGCCAATTACGGGTGATTTCCTCCAGAGCATAATCTTTGTGCCGTCTTCCTCTGGCCTTCAGCTTACGAGCTACATCTTGGTCGCCATCTTGATTCTACACTCTTTATTATCTTCACTATCCGTAAAGCTTGCGGATGGAGGTCATTTGGGTATCACTCTCTACCAGTTTGTTGTCTTGGTATGGATATCCGCAATCTCCATGTACCTTGGAGAATTCATAATGGGAAAGATGATGACATTTGCAGGATTGATATGGCCTTTGATGGGGGTGGGAATGTGAAAAGAGTTATTGTTGTCTTGTTTCTTCTGCTCGTAGCAATTCCCAATGTAAGCGCGGCATCGGTAATTAAAGGATGGGTCCCTGTGCCCTCTGATATTTCGGTAGGAGAGGATAATATTCTCCTAAAGGACATATCGCCAAGAGATGGCTCTCTATTGGTATCTTTCAATGATAAAATGAGCATTGTGGCTCTGAAAAGCTCTGAAAAGCTCGATGGTTACACTCTATATATGGACAATGTGCTCTTGGATGAGCGAGGGTATGCTAATTTGAGCTTGAGCTTTCCATATCTCATGGAGGGAGAGTCTCTGGCATTCGGTGGCTATAGGATCACCCTTAATTCCGTCTCCGAAAGCCAAGCAAATGTTTTGATAAGTTATAAAAACGTGAGCAAGAGTTTCACCTATAAGGGGGGAAATATAAACTTTGAAAGTCTCTCTATAAGTCTAACCCCAATGCCCCTCCTCCTTGATGGATACCTCTACAAAGGTGTTCCAAAGAGCATTTATGCGTGGAACATAACCTTCAAGGATTACAGTGTGTCAAGTGAGGAGAATAACCTCAATGAGCTTGTAAAGATTGAAATAAATGGGGAAGACTACTGGGTTAAGGTTGGAGAAACTTTAGAAACAGATGATCTGAAAATTTCCGTTGATGACCTGCTGGGTTCCAATTATTTAAAGCTCAAAGTCAGGCTGAAGGGAGCATATATAAATGCCAAAATTTCTCCAGCGTTTTACGGGGATATGGTAGAAGGAAAAACAACAAAAATTGGTCCCTATTTGGTGAGCATTGACAAGATTTTCTCGGATAGTGCTTATGTAACTATTAAAAACCCCTGCGGGATGCCACTTAAAAGCGGCTTGATTAGCGTAGCTCATATGATTTCCTACGGGGGTCTTCACCTGGGGGCACTTGGAATCCAGGAGAAAAATAATGAGAAGAGCATTAAGGCAATAATATTTCTTGAAAAGGATAAAATCCCAAAGATAGAGGACACGGCATTTCTCAATGTCTCCTTTAAAACACCTGAAGGAGCACTGCAGTATGGGGCATTCAAAGCAAGGATTGTGCTTGAGAATAAAGGGAGCGTTGATCTGAGATACATAGAGATAAATCCGAAGATATCAGGGGATTTCAAAATTGCGGGGGACTATCCAAAATACATATCTCTCCTGAAGAGCGGTCAAAAATTTGAATTCCTGATTACACTAATACCTGAAAATGCGGGCAATCTAACCATAGGGAACATAGAAGTCATAGCCCATGCGCCATATCAGCTTTCATGTTATGGTTTTGGAGAGATATCCTTCTCCTCCGAGGTGAGGAGCATATATGTCAATAGGGCTAAGCCTGAATATAAAGTGGAAATAAACGGCACAGGAGGGAAAATAGGACAGGCACTGCCCCTGAACATCACCATTGTGAATAAAGGAAACACCTACGGACCCTATGAACTCACCCTGGCAGTCCCCAAAAGCATGGGAGTTATAGCAGAGAACTTCACCCTCTATGGTAAATGGCTCTACCTGCGGGGCAAACTCGAACCGGGCAGTGAGATTATTTATCCTCTAACACTTGTACCGAGCAAGGAGGGAACTTATGAAGTCAGCGCAGTCGTGAAGGAAGGTGATGAGCTCTTCCAAAACTCCACGATACTGAATGTTACTGCTATTTCCCCGACGATTATTGAGAAAAATGGGAGTACGGTGGTTCAAAACACATCCACCGTTACAGAGACCATAGAAAAAACGGTAACAGTTCCAAAAATTGTAGTTCAGAACAACACCATAGAAGTTATTCCTTTGAAAAAGAAGCTCATTTTTGGAGGGGGAGGATTTTTGGCAGGAGTAATCTTTATACTTGGTCTGGCTTTTGTTGCCGCTAAACTGGAAGAAAGAAAGGGGAAGTGAAAATTAGGAAAACCCAACCGTTATAAACCCTTCCTCCTTCTTCCCTTCAGGTGAATGAGATGAAAAAGGGTCCTGTATTCCTGGGTAGAGCTCATATCTACTGGTGTGAAGAGTGTAATGTTCCTCTCATAAGCGAGAAATGTGATATTCACGGGAAAGAAACGGTTTTCAGGTTGAATTTAACGCCACCAGCTGATGTGAGATTTGCATTCAAGGAAGATGTAGAATTTATCAAGCGCGAGTTTGGAGAGCACTATGGTATTGATTTAAGTGAGATAATAGACGATAGAGTTGTTTTGATGAATAAGACTCCGGGAGAGGATGATGTTTACGAGATTGTTCTGGATGGTTACATCTTTGGATGGCTCCGTTTTGAACCGAGAGAGCTTAAATGGAAACCAGGGCTTAAAGTGGAAGGTGCCATGGCACTCTGGAAGCACTTTGGAAGGGAAATGAAGAAGTGGGTGATTGTTGATCAGGGTGCAAAAGAGCCTATTAAGAAGGGTGCAAATGTTCTCCCCGTTGGGGTCATAGAGGCTGATGAGAGCATTAAAATCGGGGATGATGTTATAGTTGTTGCCGAAGATGGCGAGGTTATCGCGACGGGTATAGCAAAGAAGGATTACAAAGATTTGACAAACCCCAAAGAGAGGAGGACGGGGATAAAAACTAGGCATCAGAAGCATGTTAGCTACCATGAGGGGAAAAAAGCAACTATTGATGACGTTTTGAGGGCAAATAGAAGTGCGCTTGAAGCCAGGGTTAAAGAGGCGAGGCGCTTCATAAGGAAGACCGTTGAGAACACGAACAAACCCCCCGCCGTGGCTTTCTCGGGAGGTAAGGATAGCCTGGCAGTTCTTGGACTCGTCATGGAGGAGCTTGAGAAGTTCAGCATCTTCTTCAACAACACGGGAATAGAATTTCCGGAAACCCTCGAATACGTGGAGGAGATAAGGGAGGAGCTTGAAGCCCGGGGAATTGAGTTCATCAAGGCCGATGCGGGAGATGCCTTCTGGAGGGCGGTAAACGTGTTCTCCCCTCCGGGGAGGGATTATAGATGGTGCTGCAAGGTTACGAAGCTCGGCCCAATAACATTGAGCATAAAGGAGCATTATCCGGATGGGGTTTTAATGTTCGTGGGGCAGAGAAAGTATGAAAGCATTCAAAGGGCGAGGCAGCCGAGGGTGTGGAGGAATCCATGGGTGCCAAACGAGGTTGGTGCATCCCCAATATTCCACTGGAATGCATTGGAGGTGTGGTTATATATCTTCTCCCGCAATCTCAAATACAACCCACTCTATGAGCACCGTTTGGATAGGATAGGATGCTTCATGTGCCCCAGCTCATCCCTTGCGGAGCTTCAAATCCTAAAGGAGGAGAAACCCGAGTTATGGTCTAGATGGGAAAGAGAGCTTGAGAGATGGAGAAAGCGCTTCAGGCTTCCCGAGGAATGGATTACTCACGGTTTCTGGAGATGGAAGAGAATTCCACGGGGGCAGAGAGAGCTGGCAAGGGATTTAGAATTAGAAGTTGAAATCCCCGAAAAGAGGGTTTGGGAGCCATTGCAATATAGAATTGAGGGAGATAAGATAAGCTTCAATACCCGGGTTAACCTGAGGAGGATCAAGGAAGTTGCTCCTATACTCGGAGAGGTCGAGGAAGGTGAAGGTTATATAAAGGCAGGCACCGTGGTCTTTTCGGAAGATGGAGCAACCGCCCCGAGGAGAGAGGATGCACTTCAGGCTTACTACCTCTTAAAAAGAGCCTATGAGTGCGTGGGTTGCGGGGTCTGCGTGGGCAAATGTCCAGAAAATGCTTTAAGCATAAACCCCAAGAATAGAAAGATAGTGGTGAATTATTCACTTTGCACCCACTGCGGGGAGTGTATGGATGTATGTCCTCTCTTAAAAATCAAAAATCCCGAAGAGGGAAGCCAGCTTTAATTCTAATCCTGCTCCTCCTATTTTTTATGCCCCTAGTTACTGCTCAAACACCGTATGACTACCGGATAAATTCATACTCCCTCCATTTTGAGGTTCTGGATGAGAACATGGTAAAGGAAACCATTGAGGTGGAGCTAACAGCAAACACCAGCCTGAGCCAGTATGTATTCTATTCCGATTATCCCGTTGAAAATCCCGATGCCATTGTGTCGATTAATGGAAAGACGATAATTGCAAATGTGAGTACAAATGTGATTACGGGGAATATAAATGCCGTGTACGTGAATTTTCCCGAGCTTGGGAAGGGGGATATGGCTAAAATCAGGATAACCTTTTACACGAGTGGCGTGCTCCAAGACACGGATGGAAAGAAGCAGTTTGCCTATTACATAAAATTTTCCCAGCCTGTCGGATATTTTTATGTTCGCCTTTATGTTCCCAGAGGATATGCCGTGCTGACCCCGATAATACCCTCGCCAAACAAGCTCGAAAGTAGGGAGAACTCCTTGATCCTTGAATGGAGTCGGGAGAACCTGAGGGGCAATGAGGAGTTCTACTTTATAGTTGGGTTTTCAAACCCTATTAAAAAGGGCTTTGATCTCCGGATCCTCTTTGTCCTAGTGTTTTTGGCATTCATAGGGGGTTTCTATGCGGGGATGCTGTACAGGGAGAGGAAGAAAGGAAAGCCCGAAATTCTGAAGAGTGATGAGGAGAGGGTTATCGAACTCCTTAAAAATGGCCCCATGCTTCAGAGTGAGCTTGTTAAGCGTTTAAATGTTTCGAAAGCTAAGGTAAGCATCCTCCTCCGGGAGATGGAGGAAAAAGGTTTTATAGAGCGCATCAAAGAGGGAAGGAGCTATCTGGTCAGGCTCAAGGAGTGAGCGGAATACCTTTTAAACCCAGTTGAGAACTCATGAAGGGTGAGAAAAATGGAGTGTCCTGAATGTGGGAGTAACAACGTGGAGGTTATAAAGGAGAGAGGGCGCCAGATTACGCTTAGATGTCTCGACTGTGGCAATGTATGGCAAATTACGCTTCCAAAAACTGTGAAGGTCCCCCTAATTGTGAGCGAACATGAGAAGAGCTACAAAACCGTTGCAGAGCTTCCGGAGGGAGAGGAAATCCGAGTGGGAGATATAGTGGAAATTGAAGAGGGGGATATTAGAATCACAGGGATCGAGCTCGAAGGTATGAGGAGAGTTGAGAAAGCTGTAATAGGTGATATAAAAACATTATGGGGGGAAAACATAAGCTTCCCTGCCGTTTTTGGGGTCTCCATATATCTGAAAGATGGTGTTACACAGTCATTCAAAGTCAAAGCTGATAGAGAAGAGGAGTTTGCCACGGGAGAGGTCATAGAAGTCGGGGGTTATACATTCAAAATAGAAAGGATAAGGACGGAGAACGGCACTATTAAAAGAGGGATTGCAAAGGCTGATGAGATTAAAAGGCTGATGGGACATGCTATAAGAGGAAAAGCAAGGAGAAAGCTCGAAATTTACAGGGGGCATAAACGGTAAAAGGTAAATACCATCTCGCCCTATTTTTCTCTGTGGGAACATGGAGGATGAGCTCTACGATAAGTGGGAGAGGCTTGTGAAAAGGCTTGAACTCGAACGTATAATTAAGAGCGAACGTGTTAGGGATGCTTTTCTCAAAGTTCCACGTTATAAGTTTGTCCCGGAGAGATACAGGGACTATGCTCATGTGGATGAGCCTTTGCCAATTCCTGCCGGTCAAACTATAAGCGCCCCGCATATGGTAGCCATAATGCTTGAGCTTGCCGGGCTCGAAGAGGGGATTAACGTCCTTGAAATTGGCACGGGCAGTGGCTGGAACGCCGCTCTCATGTATGAGCTGGTGAAAACGGATGTCTACACGATTGAGAGGATTCCCGAGCTTGCCGAATTTGCGAGGAGGAACCTTAGAAAGGCTGGTTATGATAGAGTTCACGTTATTCTGGGTGATGGCACGAAGGGCTTTCCTCCAAAAGCTCCCTATGATGTTATTATCGTTACCGCGGGAGCACCAAAAGTTCCGGAACCGCTGGTGGAGCAGCTTAAAGTTGGAGGAAAGCTTTTAATTCCCGTGGGAAGTTACCACTTATGGCAGGAGCTCTATGAGGTCATCAAACTAAAAGGCGGAAAGAGAAGGATCATCAGGCATGGAGGGGTTGCCTTTGTGCCACTCATAGGTGAGCATGGGTGGAGGGAATAAAATGAGGTTAATAGCCTTTGATCTTGAAGGAACACTCGTAAAATCCGTCTCCGGGTGGGTCGAGCTTCACAAGCGTTTTGGAACCTGGGAAAAGGGTAAGGAGTATGCGGAGCTCTTCTTCTCCGGGAAGATTGATTACGTTAAATGGGCAGAACTTGACGCTTCCCTGTGGAAAGGACATACGAGAGATGAAATCATGGAGTGGGTTGAGAGCGTCGAGTATATGGATGGAGCTAGAGAGCTCATAGATTTTCTCAAGAATAGGGACTTCAAAATAGCAATCCTGAGCAGCGGACTTATGTGCCTTGCTGGGAAAGTCGCGAAAGAGCTCGGAGTTGACTATGTTTTTGCCAACGAGCTGATTTTTGATGAGAAGGGGGTGATTACAGGTAAAGTTAAGCCCCATGTAGATTTCAAAAACAAAGGGGTGATTTTAAGAGAACTCAAAGAGGAGCTCAAACCGAAACTCACGATAGCCGTTGGTGATGGTTTTAACGACATAGTTATGTTTGAGGAAGCCGATGTGAGCATAGCCATAAACCCGCATGAGGGGGTAAGGGGGGATTATGAGGTCAAAAGTCTCCATGAGGTTAAAGAAATAATTGAGGAGATCTTAAATTTTGTTAGATTGTGAATGAGTGGAGAGAATTTGTCATGTTAAAGAAATAATTGAGGGATCTTAAATCCCCGCCATCTTGAGGACGAGCCACCAGAATAGATCTCCGTAGAACACGGAAATCAAAAAGCCCAGAAAGAGAGCGGGTGCAAAAGGCATGGCTTTTTTCACGAGAAATCTGTTCTCGATCTTTCCTTCTTCTACGAGGGACTTTAACCTCTCCAGCTGTTCTCCGGTAATTCCTTCTGCCGTCGGCGAGACTATAGCTCCATTGTAAGAAGGGTTTAGGAGAGATAAATCACCAGTTTTGACAGCCTTCCTAAGTTTTTCAAAGGAGCTCTCCCTGTCCCTTAGAATTTTTCCTTCCTTTTCATATATCCACTCTCCAATTATGTCCCATTCATTTATCTCCTCGATTGGTTTTTCTTCTATCAGGACTTCGCTCCTAAGAACTTTGACAACTGAAAAGAACACTTTAAAGATGTAGAGCACGATTAGAAGCTTTAAAAAGGCGTATACTATGGTGGATCCTACAATGTAAAAACCGTATACTAGGGCGATACATCCAATTATGTCTCCAGCTTTTTTGAACTTTCCAAGGAGGGTTATGAGCGCTATGGTAGTTATGTATCGTACTGCTGGATGGAGTGTTAGGTTGAGATGCTTTTGGATGAGTATTAGCACTATAAAGGAAGCTATAATCCACAGGCTTACCTCAATTGATAGGTTTGCCCTTTCATAGAAAACCTGTTTCAACCTGTCCGTCTTTTTTTGTGCTATCAGGACTCCCAGTGCATATATCATGATGAAGGGGAATATTGCAATTATACTGTTCAGAAGGAGCGTTATAGCGTGAAGGGGGTATTGAGTGGCGTAAAAAGGTTTCATTCGGGCATAGCTCGATGCATATGGGAAGAGAGCCGAGAATCCCATTAGAATCACAACATCACCGCTCGCCCAGCCTCCCGTGAAGTAGAGAATGTATCCCAGGAGAAAGCCCAAACCCAAACCCACAATGCCGGCAACTGCAAAGATCGTATCATGTTTTACAATAAAACCCTGATAAAGATAGTAGATTATTCCAAGTCCCGCTATTGGAAATACATGCTTGTCATCTATAAATCCCGTTTTAATGTCCGTATAGGAGGTAAGAACTCCCATAATAACCCCTAATGCTATTAAAAGAAGTTCACCGCTCATTGATTTCACCTCATAGATTCTGGATCATCTGTTCCCTGAGCTTGGCGATATAATCCGTAAGAATGGAATTTATGTCACTCAAACTATCGTTTATTACCTTGATCACTATGGAGACCAATATCAATGCTGCAGCCAGCATGAAAAGATACTCAAGAGCACTCTGAGCTCTACGCAATGTTCTCACCTAAACTATTTAGGTCTTCATTGGATTTAAACTTTTTGTGGATACAGAGAGAACTGTTTTTAAATATCCTTCCAACCCTTCGACCTCTTTTGGGAGGGAATGAAAAAATTTATGAATTTGGCTGGATAATGAGAGTAAGAGGTATCGCCATGCTGAAGAGGATATACCTGCTTCCTCCGTTCTTAATTCTCTTCATTTTGCTGGCTCTGTGGCCCATTAGCACGCCCACTCCTTACCTTGAGCATCATGATAGCTACACTCTGGTTGAATACTCATTCTCCCGCATTGATGATGTTAAAATATCCAACGGGGTGATCGTTCGCTCCGGGGGGAAGGCGTATTTGATTGGAAACGGGAGTATTCAGGGATACAGAGTGGGAAACGAGAAAATTCTCGGGTCTGTGGGGAATTATCTCGTCACTTATCTAAACTACAAAGTTCATGTAAAGCGTCCCAAAGGATTTATTCTGAATGATAAGTGGTCTAAATCACTGAAGTTAAGGAATTCAGTGGCTGTGGGAGAGGATTTCATCGTTATGGCGGAGCATGATTATAAAGACCTTAAAGTTAACGTTTTCTTTTACTTCCCGGAAAACGGTGAAACCAAGGAATACTCTTTCAAGAGCGACCGTAAGGGTACAGTGCCTAAAGTAGCGGCGAAAGGGAAGTATGCTATCATTGGAGTACCCTACACATGGAGGCTTTACTACTTTAAAGAGGGCAAGCTTCTCTGGGAAGGCTCTCTCCCGGTGGAGTGCGGTTATGAGGATTATCCTCATTTCTCCCTCCATGTTGAAGAAAACGGTACCGGTTATGCGATCTCAAGTGAGGGCAAAGCGCTCGCTTACTTTAATGAGGGTGGTTTTAGAAGCATGGGGATTAACGAGGGATACTGCCTGCAATTTTCCGGTGAGGAGGAGAATGTGACAACCATAAACGCTGCGGTGGTTTTTGATAATTGTTTTGCTGCTCTGGTGTGGTATAAGGGTCTGGAGGATGCTCTTTACTTTTACAACATGAGCAGCGCCTATCACATTGAAAACTTCACCTTCAAGGCTGAAACTCCCCTCAAATTGGTCACTTCATCGGAATATCTTTTGGCTCATTACGAAAATTACACGTCGATTTTTGATTGTAATGGCGAAGTGTTGCGGATTGATGAGCATTACGATGAGGGTTACCCCTTTGGGGATGATTTCCTCCTCGTGCGTTATGGGGGTGAAACCATCCTTCACCTTCCTTTAACCAACAGAACGTACAGACTTGATGGGGTTAAGATTGTTGGGACCGCTGGTGGGAAGATAATTGGAGTGCGGGGAAACCAGCTCATAACACTTATATTGAAGGAATGATCCGGCCAGCATGAATAAGTTTTTTAAGTCCTTCGGGATAGGTGATCATTATGAAGGTATACAAGCTTCGTGTCAAAGAGGAGTATTTTCAAATGATAAAGGGAGGCAAAAAGGTTATTGAGGTTAGGCTCGCCTTTCCCCA
>NZ_JBMXHE010000083.1:0-3498 GCF_053987695.1 Palaeococcus sp. (in: euryarchaeotes) | reverse complement strand
TATAAACTCATCAAAATTACTTTTTTCTTTTGAAAGCCTTGCCCTTCAAGGTCAATTGAAGAAAATTAAATAGAGAGAAGAACTCAAAGATGGGCAATGGGTGTTTCAGCACCGCAAGCCTCACATTTAAGGTAGTGGAAGCGTCCTTTTTTGATGATCTTTGTATCGGGTGCTCCACAGACCGGACAGATCACATACTCCTTGAGGTACTTCTTGAGTTTGTTCCCTATTAGGTAGGGAGTAAAGCGGCCCTGCAAAATAACACGCCTTCCTTCCAAAGATCCTGCCGTGGCGACCTCCTTCAATACGAACTTCAGCAAGTGCTGAGGGTCTCTATTCATAGCCTCTGCTATGTCCATGAAGTTGTCAATGATTGTCTTGTTTCCCTCTATCGTAACGGAAGCAGGGGGAACTTCAAATCTTGAGCCGTGGTGCTTCACATTCTCAGGAAGCTCCTCATAGGCTTTTTCCAAAAGTCCTTCATAATCGTAAAACTTTTCTTCTATCATCTTTCCACCTCCTATGCTACACGATAATAGCCATCCCTTGGACTGTAAAGCTGGCCCTCTTTAAAGAGCCTCTCAAGCAGTCTTTCCGCTTCATCCTCCTTCATGCCGCTCTCAACGGCTTCCTTTATAATCTCTTCCCTGGGTGCTCCCCATTCCTTGGTATTCTCAAGCCGCTTTATAATGGTTATCATCCTCTCAATCTTGTTGATCTGCTTTGAGGATTTTCCTACCTCCAGAATGGAAATGTCAAACTCTCCACTCTCATCCGTTGCGACCTGCTTTAGTGTGTACTCCATTATATCAATAGCCCTTTTTGCGTCTTCCCTCGTGACAACCTCACTCAGGCGCATTCTTGCATGAGCCTCGCTCAATCTTATAAGGGCTTCAAGCTGCCTCGCGGTTATGGGCATCGGCTTGACCCCTTCATCTCCGTTCCCTATGCCTCCCATCTTTCTCATCCGTATGTAGTAGCGCTTAATCTCGTCCATTGCCTCCTTGCTCAGAACGGGGTGAATGTTCTTCCTCGCATAGGCTATGTATTTTTTGAGCAGGTCATAGGGAACCTTTGGCGTGACAGCCTCCGCCTCTCCCCTTCTAACTTTGAGGATGTGGGTGGCTATTTCGGAATCCATGGTATCATCGGGCTCATCAAGAAGCACAAATATCAAATCAAACCTGCTCAAAAGCGTTGGCGGCAAATCGAGCTGCTCCGGAAGTGGTTTGGCTCTATTGAACCTTCCATATTTTGGATTCGCAGCCGCTATAACCGTTGTCCTTGAGTTCAGCGTTGCTGTAATGCCCGCCTTGCTTATGCTTATGGAGTTGTGGAGCACCATACCGTGGGAGACAAAGAGGTTGTAGGGTTCGACGGTGATGTCGTAAACCCACTCGGAGTCTTTATTTTTTACACTTTCAGCTCCCTCCACGAGGAGGAAGGAGACGGAATAGCTCTTTTCTACGGTCCGGTGAATCATGGCCTCTGCTTTCTCCAGTTTTGACAATGCAAACCTCTTAACGTCCTCAAAGAGTTCTCTGTCTCTGAGAGCTTTATTTACCAGCTGGGGTTTTATAAATCCAAAAGAGCGTTCTGCCTCCAGTGGGTGGATTGTTTTGAATACTGCATCCGCGTTATCCTCAAGCACGGCTCTCCTGCGCTCATCAATGTCCCTTAGGGCTTCATTTGCAAGGATCAAAAATTCTTTCCTGTTGAGGTATGTTCTTGTGTTGTTTCTCTGGATTATTCTCTTGTTGCTGATTTTAACAAAGTGCAGGGCACTGTAGATTTCATGGAGGAACTCAATGGGCACTAAGTCCACTTTTTTTTGCTCTTCCACTATATAGAACCTGTTTACCCCGCGCTTAATTCTCGTGAGTTTTCCAAGTGAGAGGAAGAAGTCCTGGATGTCCTCCGCAAGCTTTTTGTCTTTGACCGTTATTGTGTTCTTTGAGTAGGGGAGTGACTTCAGTGTTTTTATGAACTCAAGCTTAGCTTTCTCATCAGCTGTAAACACTTCCTTCGGAAGTCTTCCTTTTTTGTCCCACTCTATTGATGATGCGGTGATATCAAAGGGATACTCTCTCACAGCCAGCACGAGGTCTTTTCTCTTCACATCTTTAGCGGGAACCTCAACTATGCCTTTATTCCATATCATTATCGGGTGTTCTGGAGTAACGGTTATCTCGCGTCCATTGCTGAAAGTCAGCTTGATGAACTCTTCGGGTGCTCTGTGGCGGCTTACCCTTGAGGCTCTGGCTTTTATGATTTTGTGGGACTTCAGGTCGTAGGCTAAAAGATGTATTCCTTCGACGGGCAGGACTTCGGTATCCTTACCGGGTATCACATTATCGCGGTTCTCTTCAATGAGCCTATCAACAAACTCGCCGATTTTAACCTTCCTCCCATCGGCTAAAAGGAGCTCAAAGTCCCGGTGATAGCTCTGCTGCTCAAGTGCCTCGTGTATAGCGCTCCTATCACGGTCGTTCATCTTATCAAATTCGTCTATGCAGTTATGGACCACTACTCCCTCGGCGAGGAAGTTGTGAAGGTTTGGAACGTAGAGATCGTAAACGTAGCCCTCATAGGGAATTCTCTCAATTGAAACAATTTTGTCCCTGTTTGGCTTCAACATAGAGTCCATAGCTATTATCAAGTCACCAACTTTAAATTTCCCTGCCTCCCTCCATTTTAATGTTTTTCCATCGATCAACCAATGATCGGGTGTAAGGGTTAGTTCGTTTCCGGAGCGGAGCTTTATTCTAATAAGCTCACCCTTCCAGGGTTTTCGTCTGAGGACGGTTGCGGTGGCTTTCTCGCTCGTCATGCTATTAATATTAAGAGATACCACTTCAAGGTTGCACTCCTGGATATCAACAACTTCGCCATTAGATTTAGCTTTATATGCCTTTGAGGGATCAAAGAGCTCCTCAACCCGCCTGTATTCTCCGTTGACGAGGACTCTTGAGTCCGGATGAAGGCACGCAATACCCATGTCTGCCAGCACCAAAACACCCGCTTCGAGCACCCAGGAGCCTGTTAGCTCGTCTCTCACAGCGGCAGCAGTGTTGTGGACGAGGAAGCCGTTTGCAATGAAGCTGTGCGAGCCTTCAACGGTCAGGTCATATACGTGCTCATAGGGGCTGTCTACCGTTTTCACCCCTCTGATCCTCTCCCACAGGATTTCGGAGTATGCAAGCTCCTCTAAAAACGTTAGTTTCCCCTTAATCTTCTCCTCTTTCTCTATTATCTCGCTGAGGATCCAGGCCAGTTCGCTGTAGGCTTTATTATCTTTATCCTCCAAAATCTTTGCAATGCTCCCGAGTAAACTATAGGGTATCGTTCTCCAGTGTTTTCTCTTGAAAAGCTCGTAGAACTGCTTATACTCCATCCCACACTCCTCTGGTTTGACGAGTTCACCAATCCTCTGTCTGAGATCTTCCGGAAGTTCAACAGGAACCGCGGAAATTGTAGCTTTATCCTTCAGTCTCTCGA
>NZ_JBMXHE010000082.1:0-7621 GCF_053987695.1 Palaeococcus sp. (in: euryarchaeotes) | reverse complement strand
TTGCAATGAAGCTGTGCGAGCCTTCAACGGTCAGGTCATATACGTGCTCATAGGGGCTGTCTACCGTTTTCACCCCTCTGATCCTCTACCACAGGATTTCGGAGTATGCAAGCTCCTCTAAAAACGTTAGTTTCCCCTTAATCTTCTCCTCTTTCTCTATTATCTCGCTGAGGAGCCAGACCAATTCATTATAAGCTTTATTGTCTTTATCCTTCAACATTTTAGCAATGTCCACAAGTAAGGTATAGGGTATCGTTCTCCGGCGTTTTCTCTTGAAAAGCTCGTAGAACTGTTTATATCCCATCCCACATTCCTCTGGTTTGACGAGTTCACCAATCCTCTGTCTGAGATCTTCCGGAAGTTCAACAGGAACCGCGGAAATTGTAGCTTTATCCTTCAGTCTCTCGATAACCGTTTGGAGCGCCCTCCGTGATATGGGTTCTCCTTTCTCGACGGCGCTCCTGAAAGTTGAACCATACGCATCTTCAAGGCTAAGCCCATAGAATCCCCTAATTTCTTTCAATATCTCTCCAGTGCCGGGTACAACATCAATGTTGGTGTCCCTTTTGGATCTTTCGAGTATCTTTATGAGCTCATCCAGCTTTCTGGCCTTTTCGGGATGTGAGAATCCTATGAGCGATGTGAACTTCAGCACGTTCTCGCCGTACAGTTTGAGCTCCCAGCGGTCGTGGTGGGAGATGATGGTTTTTCCGTTGATTTCTGAGCGCTGTCCTTTTCTTTTACGCTTCCTTAGATGGGCGACTATGCCAAAGCGGAGCATGGCCAGCTGGAGCTTTCTGGCGAGCTTTTCACTCGTCGTGTCGAGCTCAACATAAGAGGAGCCATTTTTCCTTATCACAACAGTTCCGTCACAATCGAAGAGACCTTTAATGAACGCTGAAAGAACTTCATCGGGGAGATTCATGAGGATTTCGCTCATATCAATGCGGTGTGATTTTGGAGACTGTGGAACACCAAGCTTGCTGAGGATGTGAGCCACCACCTTGGAGTGGAACCTAACAGCAGGTACACGGCCGTTCTGATGGATCTCCCCGGCTTTCAACCCGAAGAGCTCTTCAACAAGCTCCATAAACGTTCTTCTCATATCATCGCTGCTGTTTGAGAATCTTATGGAAATTCCCCAGCCTGCTTTTGATACATCTCCGTCTCCGGCCACAAGGCCCGCGAAGTATGCCAGCTTTTTGTCAACGTATTTGGGGAGTTTGACCATGTGTCCCGCTTGTAGAGACACACATTCAGGTGTTATCTCGTCCCAGCTCGCTTCGGCAAGCTCTAAGAGTGTTCTTAGGTGTTTCATCCTTATATTGCCCCTCGCTTTGGGATTGATCCAGCGGTAGTAAACCTCATCCTCGCTTACGCCGAGCTTTTTGGCGAGCTCCCTCTTTGTTATCCCCAGATCCATGCAGGCTCTTTCAATGAGCTCCCTCACTTTGTCTTTAATGCCGCAGATGACGAGATCATCGAGGTCTTCGAGCAGCTCAAGGGTGGTGATCTTCTTCCCCTTAACCTTCACCCTCCTTGCGGTTGCAACATAGTCGCCGGGTTTTAGCTCTTTTGCCTCCCTCCACTCCCATTCCCCGTTTTCTAATGTTAGCAGTTTTGTTTCCGGCGTTAGTGTTAGCTCTTTGCCGGTTACTGTTTTAATCTTTACCAGATGTTTGGGAGCTTTGAGCTTCCATACCCTGCTCATGGGAGTTTCCTTGATTTTTCCGTCTTTTGCTGAGGGAGTACTTTCAAAGATTGGGGCATATTCAATGCCTTCCGTGTATTCAAGCGAACCCACTTCTTTCATCCAGCGCTCGGTTAACTCTCCAATTTCGACGCCACCCGAGTCCGTGACTATGAGTGAGTCCGGGGCAACACACAAACCGGCCGCGCTTGAGCTTTTACCACTTGTATAAATGGCTCTCGGGGCCAAATTCGCCACATAGCGAAGGAGCTGGCTCTTAGCAACTCCAGGATCTCCTACAAGCAAAACGTGACTTTCTCCTCTAAGTTTTGTCCCATCGGGCAACTGCCTGTGCACACCGCCGAAGAGAGCCAAAGCTATGCCAAGCTTTTCTTTCCTCAGACCATAAATTGCTGGCGCTATTGAGTCCACTATTGCATCGATGACGTCCGGCCTCTTTGCGAGCTCCCTTATCCTCTGCTCATCCTCAGGCGAAATGTCAAGGTCTTCAACGTCCTTGCTTATATGGTCGATATGGTTGACCTCAAGTATCTTTTTGAAGATGGGTCTCTTCTCCTTGCTCTCCATTATTATCCGCAATATCCCTGTAATAATTACCCTATCTCCAGGGAGGGCAATGTCCACGAGGTCATCCAAGAGTATCGCATCAACAAAACGGGGCATCTGCCCTCCTTTGAGGCTCTCGGGTCTATCCTGAAGCCTGAATGTTTGGAGGTTTATGAATGAGCTCTTCTCAACATTTATATCCAGATTTCTGCTTCCACAGTTCTCACACCTAGGGGGCTTCACCATTGAGGAATAGGGCTTTTGAAGCCTTATCATCTCATTTCCACAATCTTTGCATACAAAAACTGCCTTCTGGACGAAGGGTTTTACCTCGCTGATTCTCGTGATAATGCCCTCAACCTGAATAAGCCGGTTTATGTGTTCAGCGCCAAGCTCTTTAACCAGCAGAGTTTGAGGAAGGCTGTAGAACCGCGCATGAAGCGCCATTTCCTCATCAAAATCCTCAAGAAGTATGGTTCTTATGGCATCTTCGGCTGCGAGCAAAACTTCCTCCGGATTCTCTATGAGTTCCTGAGCCAGGGGAGGATTAAAGGCGTTTAAATGAGACCAGTCAATATCCAGAGATTTTTTTGGAGTAACCGTGAGCAGGTCATTGATTTTAGAAATATAGACCTTATTTCCCTTAGAATCCGCGTAATTTCTCAGGAACTCAATAAAACCTTTAATCATTTCCTCCTTTTCCATCACTCCTCACCGGACCATATCTTAGAGTTATACACCTTATTTCCCTTAGAATCCGTATAATTTCTCAGGACCTCAATAAAACCTTCAGTCATCCCCATCATTCCTCACCAAGCCATGCCATTCTCATCTTAGACATCTGGAGATATAGCTCCTTCTCCTTTGGAGTGAGCTTATTTAAAATCTCAAGACTGTTGGGTCTCAGCATCACGGATTTTAGTATCTTGTTAAATCTGAGCTTTTTCAGCTCTTTGTACTTCTCCTTTAGATTTGCGAGCTTCGTTATGTAGGAGCGCAGGGTTTCGGGGGGATATCCTCCCGGATTTTCGAGAACTTTGTTAAGAAAATACATGTAGAACTCTGTTCTGTCGTAGAGGGAGCCATCTATGGTTATTAGAGGTCTGTTTTCCCTCTCCTCTTTTATATATTTATCCAGCTCGATGATTATCTTCTCAACCTCATCAATCACCTCGACTACCCCACTCTCCCAGAGCTCCTTGGCTTTCCAGTCCTCAATAAGCACCATATCTCCGGGTTTCCAGTCTCCAAAGGTACGCATGACCTTGACGGGAATTAATGCCCTTCCCACAAACATTATTCTCACCCTTTACCTCGTCAGAGACCCCATGGAATAGTCATCATACTCGGGTCTCAGCTTTTCTTCATCATCATCCGAGTTCTTCAGAAAGATATGTTGGACTTATTCTTAAGCATATCGAAAATTAGAAAAACAAGGGAAATGCTTCAAAATCCGGGTGTTAAATCCATAGGAGTTAGATCTTCAAGGAGGTGCTTGGCCAGCTTTATTGTGTTGTCTACATCCCTCACATCTGCTAGCTCAACCTGGGAGTGCATGTATTTTATGGGTATTGAGAGAACGGCAGTTGCCATTCCTTCCCTGTTTATCTGCATTATGTTAGCATCGGTTCCCGTTGGTCTCGGGCTTGCCTCGACTTGTAGAGGTATCCCATATTTCTTGGCGACTTCATCGGCAAACGCTCTAATCTTTGGATTTATGTTTGGGCCAACATCCATCACAGGACCCTTTCCAAGCTCAGGGACGATTTTACCCTTATCGCCCACCTGCTTCGCGAAGGTTACGTCCATGGCTATTCCAATCTCGGGATCTATCCCGTATGAAGCAACTCTTGCTCCTCTAAGTCCAACCTCCTCTTGGACGCTCCCTACAAAATATATGTCCGCTTCGTGCTTTTCAACGGCTTTTGCGGCTTCAATCATTGCATAGAGACATATCCTATCGTCGAGGTAGGGGGTGGCAAAGCGATTCTCGTTGAGCTTCACAAATGCTGGAGCGAATTCTCCAATTGTGCCCACCTTGAAGCCCATCTCCTCGGCTTCTTCCTTCTTATCGGCACCAACATCCACAACCAAGGTATCCCAATTCGCTGCTTTCTTCCTATCTTCAGGCTTTTGGAGATGAGGGGGTATGTGGCCTACGACGCCGTATTTTTCTCCCTTGTCAGTGAAGAAGCGGATTCTCTGTGCGACGAGAGTTCTTGGATCAACACCGCCCACGGGAACTATGTGCAGGTAACCGTTGTTGTCGATGTGGTTCACCATGACGCCAATTTTGTCCATGTGAGCTGCAATCATAATTTTTGGACCATTGCCTTTTTTGTGGGCTATAACGTTGCCGAGCTTGTCGACTTTAATTTCATCAACGTAATCCTTCAAAGCCTCGATTACAACGTCTCTAATTCCCGTAAACTCATAACCCGAAACACCCGGAGATTCAATAACTTTCTTCATTAAATCCCAGTCCACCATTTCAACCACCTCGTCCATTTAGATGTTAATCTTAATGTAAAATTTGCTATTTAAGCTTTATCCCTAAACCTTCATCACGTAGAAGAACCTATCCAGAGAGCCGTGAACCCTCTGGTAATATCTCTCAAGGACTTCAAAACCAATCTCCCTAGCAGCTTTTTCCGCATCAAACTGTGTCGGAAATGCTATTGCAAGGTGTCCTTCTAGAACATCGTAAATACTTTCAAGGGCTTTTTTGTAAAGCTCCTCCCTGTTCCATCCGGCTAGAGTTGCAGAGGTTCCATATGGTGGGTCGCTTGCTATTGCCTCGAATTTCTTCTCTCCAAAAACTTCCTTGAGGTTAGTTGCATCTCCAACCCTCAAATCGTAATCCCTAACACCATAAAACTCAAGGTTCCCTTTCGCCCCTCTGACCATATCATCTCTTATGTCCACGCCATAGACCTTAAGTCCCATAAGTCCAGCTTCAATCAAAATTCCACCGAGCCCCATAAATGGATCCAAAATTTCTCTCCTCGCTCTGGTAAGGTTGACCATTGCCCTCGAAAGGCGTGGAGGAAGAGATATTGGTTTAAAGAAAGGTCTTTTATCCGCCTTTCGGCTCTGGAATGATTTGGGATCGAAGTAGAGGCTCCTAACGCCAACCCAGAGCTTCTCACCGCAGTATACTCTAACGATGCTCTTTGGATGTGTTAAATTCACTTTAAGTCCCTCTTTTGTGATTATACCCCCAAGTTTTCCCTCGATATCCTTCACATCGTATCTGCAGTTTATCATTCTCTCTTTTCTAACCGCAAAAGGTTCTTCCAAAAAGCTCCAATCAATCGTCTGAGCTTTTGAGTACAGTTCTTCGAGACTCTCGGCGGAGAATAAAAGGATTCCCGCTTCATGGCTCATTCCAAGGCGACTTAAAAGAGGGAGGGCACTTTCGTCTGCCTCTAAAGCCAGGAACAGGTAATCCTTGTCCAAAACCCCAAATTTAGAACTCGCTAATTCGAGCAGGGCTTTAACCTCTCCCTCTGCAAGCTCCGGCAGGTTTCCAAGGGTTTCGACATAGAGCATGTTATGGAGTTTGAGCTGGCGTATTTAAAGTTTAAGGAAGTTAAGGAATTTAAGGAAATAATTTAAACTCCAGATACTGATTATCTATCATGCAGCTCTTCAACTCAAAACTGTGTGCCGTATGCAAGGGACGAAAACTCCTATGTGGCAGACCCACGTGTCCCATTCTCGAACGTTTCAGGGTAGCCAAGAAGCTTGAACCTAAGATTAATAAAAGGGAGATTTTTGGCTCGTCTCCGCCCAGCCTGTTTGTTGGAGAATTTGGCTACCCGAAGGTTAGAATAGGTCCTTTAGTGCCTCCCCTCGAGGGGAATACATCCAATCTGGACAGCCCTTTAAAATGGGAGAACAGGAGCATCAGGGATATACTCTATTATCGTTCTCTTCTCGTTATGGGTGAAACAAAAGCTGATGTGAATGTTAGGAAGAGTGGCCGTATTCTCGGGGAGATTCAGGAGCTTGCAATGTCAATAAAACCTGTGGATAGTGAGATTCTCCTTAAAAGGAAGCCCATCTTGAAAGTTCTGCCAAGTGAGTTTGCACCTCCGATTGGACCGAAGGCAGAGCTTCTGGACTTTGAATTAACGGAGAATCCGAAAATTCCGAGAAAAACGGATTATGTAGTTAGCGATGAGTTAAAGGCAGAGCATGCCGTGATGATTCTTTATAACTCCGGCTTTGATGAATATTACATAATAAGGCTTCTATCCGCAGGACTTCTCGGCATTCAAAGGAAGCTGGTCCCCACAAGGTGGAGCATTACAGCGGTTCAGGACACCATAGGGAAGCATCTCCGGAAAGAAATCATTCACTATGAACCGATAAACGAATTTGAGCTCTACTTCCATGAATTCCTCGGGAACCGTTACACCGTCCTTTTAATGCCCGAAACCTATGCCTTTGAGCTTTTGGAGGTCTGGCTTAAGGGTTCTCTCTTCGGTAGCGAGGAACCCCAAGTGATTCATGACTATGAGGACTTTAGGGGGAGAAAGGAATATGTTAAGGAGACAGCGGGAGCCTACCATGCGGCTCGTCTGAGCGTTCTTGAAGCTCTGAGAAAGAGGGGGAGACAAGCAAGGATTTTAGTCTTTAGGGAGGTAACTCCAAAGTACTACGCTCCTGTTGGTGTTTGGCAGATAAGAGTTGGAGTCAAAAAGGCCATGAGGAATCCCATTGGACGCTTCGAGACACTCAATGAGGCCCTCGATGCCATAAGAAAACGCCTCGAGTGCCCCTTTGAGAAGTACCTCTCCAGGAGCTACATCCTCAGGAGCCTCGCGAGGCAGATAACTCTGGACGAGTGGCTCGGAAAGAATTTATACCACATCACCGGAGAAAAGACAAATGGATGATGAGCACTCTACCCATTAAGTGGTTAGGATTGCACCCGACTTCCTCCCTATCCTGAAGGGCGGGGCTTGAAAAAAAGAAAAGCTTGGCTGATACCTTTTATCCCTCATCAAAATGTTTATTTGGACTTAATTAACATACTATCATGGTGATGTTAATGGGAGAAAAATACTCCTGTCCAGTTTGTCAAAATGCTACACTTGAAGAAAAATATGTGACAGTAGGATCGATTTTAAAAAGGAAGATAAAGATACTTGAGTGTCCATATTGTGGCACGAGATTTGAAAAAGTACTTGGAAATAGATACAAACTAAACTGGTTCAACGTAAACAACTATTCGTATCTTGCTGAAATTCCCAATAACCCCAGAAATATTAGTGAGTGGAATAAAGTAATTTCTCAACACCTATTTCGGAAGATACTCATAGAGTCATTACAGTCCGGAGAACTTTTGGATGATGT
>NZ_JBMXHE010000081.1:0-9289 GCF_053987695.1 Palaeococcus sp. (in: euryarchaeotes) | reverse complement strand
TAATTGAGGAAGAATTTGAGGAGGAGCTTTGATGATACTTTCCCTTTTCAGGCTCTCTCTCATACTTCCAAAGCTGCTCTGGGAGCTGGCCGGTATGAAGAGAGCCATGAAGAAGGGGAAAAGAGCGTTTAAACGAGCTTTAATAAAAAGTGGCATGCCCCCGGAACTTGCAGAGGAGCTTACAAAGGATTACGCCCTTTTGGATGAAATGCTCACCTTAAATGGCATTCTGAAATATGCAGGGATACCCAAAAAAGATGCCCCCTATTTTAGAAGCCCGGGAACAAGCCCGCTGACCGAAAGATTTAAGTCCAACTTTTCTTAACTTTAAGTTAGAATTAGGGGGTGAGCCTATGAATGAGATGGGGAAGATTCTGGATGTTCTGGGTAATGAGACGAGGCGCAGGATACTCTTCATGCTCACCAGAAGACCTTACTTTGTTAGTGAGCTTTCTCAAGAACTTGGAGTGGGACAAAAAGCCGTTCTAGAGCATCTCAGGATTTTGGAAGAAGCAGGGCTCATAGAAGGAAGGGTGGAGAGAATACCCCGGGGCAGACCCAGGAAGTATTATGAGATCAGACGCGGCTTTAGATTGGAGGTGCTCCTAACACCCCACACCTTTGGAACCGAGATCTACGAACCAAAAAGGATTGCAAAGAGGGAAACGTACGAACATGCAAAGGAGCTCATAAAATCCCAAGAGCCAATAGAGATGAAGATGAGGGAAATTTCGGAATTTCTAATGGAAGTGGAGAATAGGATACAGGAGCATTTGAGAATGAAAGCCGAGCTAGAAGAGGTCAGGCTTTTAATTGAGAGTTATCTTAACAATTTAATGAGACGGCTGGCCAGGGAAAACGAGGAAGAATTCGAAAGAATGTGGCGTGAAATTGAGAGGAGCTTTCCAGAGGAGATTCTCAGGGAATTAAAAAGGATTAGAAAGGAGATTTACAGAGTTTAAAGGATCTTTCCTTCTTCCTTCATCCTTACAAGCTTCGTGATATATCCAGCAACCCTGTTTCTTATGGTCTTGCTCGTTATGTTTGTAAGCTCCTCGACCTTCTTCTTGTTGTGTTCGAAATCTTTGGTAAATTCATTGGGGTACCTATCAAAGAGCTCCCTTGCGGTTCTCTTAATGAAACCTTGCCTAATGTTTCCCATCTAAACACCTCCTAGCTTTTTCAAGTGGTTATCATTATCCATAAGGCAATCAAACATCAGCGTTTTAAAGCTTTTCCCTAAACAGGCGATGCTGCTGGAATAATGTTGGCATGCTTGGTAAGGTGTGGTCTCAATTTTCCCCACATGCATTATCAGGATATCCACTAACCCTAACAATGCTAACATACAAAAACCAAACGCCCCCCGAATGCACCGGAGTTCACCTGGGAAAAGGTTTATAAATTCTACACCCCTTTAATCGCTTAGATATTAATCTAAGTGATATCCATGAACGGTGAGTTGAGAAGGAGGATTTGGGCACTTGCATGGCCCGCAATACTCGCAAACATAAGCTCAACACTTGTCAACCTAGTGGACATGATAATGGTTGGTCAGCTCGGCTCCCTCGCCATAGCAAGCGTTGGTCTAGGAGGACAGTTCTCGTGGTTCATGATGCCCGTTATGTTTGCCGTTTCAACTGGAACCCTCGCTTTGGTAGCACGTTTTGTGGGAGCCAAAGATTTTGAAATGGCTGAGAGAGTGCTCGAACAGGGTATCTACCTCGCATTCCTCACAAGCATTCCGGTACTTTTTTTGGGGTTGGTGTGGGGAGATGACGCTCTCAGAATTATGGGAGCAAGTCAGGACGTGATAAACCTCGGCTACTCTTATATTCGAATATTCTTTTTGTTTTATCCGATAAACTTCATGGGCTTTGCGGCATATAGTGCTTTGAGGGGTGCGGGAGACACAAAAACTCCGATGATGCTTGGGATTTTAACCAATGCAACCAATGTAATCCTGAATTATCTCCTCATATTCGGGAAGTTCGGTTTTCCGAGGATGGAGGTCAGAGGAGCCGCTCTCGCTTCCGGAATCTCCATAACCATTGCATTTATGGTCGGTTTGGTGCTCTTCCTCAGAGGACACTTAGTTTTAAAACTAAAGCTGAATCTGCTGTTTGATGTTGACATCATAAAGCGTATTCTAAAAATAGGAATCCCGGCAACCATAGAGAGGGCACTCTTCAGTTTCTACAATTTCATATACATAAGCATAGTGACGCGCTTTGGAACCATAGCCCTAGCAGCCCATCAGGTGGGCTTGAGGGTGGAGAGTATGGCATATATGCCCGCTTTTGGATTTAATGTCGCCACATCAGCCCTTGTGGGACAGAGCCTCGGTGCCAAGAAGCCGGAGGAAGCTGAAAAAGTCGTCTATGAATCCCTTAAGATGGTCTCCCTTTTCATGGGGATTATGGCGGTGGTGCTTATAGCCTTTCCAAAGTACCTCGTGATGCCATTCATAACAAGGAGCGATCCCAATTACGCGGAAGTGCTTCACCTGGCCGCGATATACCTCTTAATAGTGGGTATAAGTGAAGTACCTTTGGGATGGATATTTGTTCTCGGCGGTGCTCTAAGGGGTGCGGGAGACACAAAAAGCCCCATGTACGTAACTGCCGTAAGTAAACTTCTCTTTAGGATACTTCCTGCATATATCTTTGGATTTGGAATTAGCCTTTGGATTATTCATATCAAAGGGATGGGCGTTATAGCTGCATGGCTCGCAATGAGCCTTGAGACTTTCACAAGCGCCGCGATGTTCTGGTGGCTGTTTAAGAGGGGAAAATGGAAGAGTATTAAAGTTTAGAATCAATGGAGAGGGAGTACCTTTTCCAGTGAGTATTCCGTAGAAATTGCCGGTTTCTTTGCATGATTTAGAGCAGGAAAAGGATATTTTCCACCAGCATAATTTCACGTTCATAAAGCATTTTTAGGGCATAAAAGGAATTTTAGAAGCGAAATAGTTAAATACTGAAATGTGCGTAGAGAATTTAGGAAATTCTAAAAAGAGGTGGCTTTTTATGGTTGAAGGATACTTTGGTCTGGTGCTGCATACACACATCCCATATGTAAGAAAGCACGGAAAATGGCCTTTCGGTGAGGAATGGCTATTTGAAGCGATATCTGAAACTTATCTGCCCCTTTTGATGGCTTTCGAAGAGCTCAGGGAGGAAGGGATAAACTTTGGAGTTACAATAGGCCTGACACCCATACTGATGGAGCAGCTAAATGATGAATACATAAAAAGGGAGTTTGAGGCTTACATGGAAAGAAAACTCGAAGCCATGAAGGAGGATTTGACAAAATATGAGGGCGATCTTGGAAGTGCCGTCAGATACATGTATAATTACTTCAGCAAGGTCTATTCTCACTGGAAGAAGATAAAGGGCGACATATTGGGGGAACTCAAGAGGCTCCAGGATGAAGGGTATATCGAGGTCATAGGGTCTGCCGCAACCCACGGCTATCTGCCCCTTCTGGATAGGGATGAAGCAATTGAGAGTCAGATAGCAAATGGTATTCTAACATATGAGAAATACTTCGGAAGAAAGCCTAGAGGAATATGGCTCCCCGAGTGTGCCTACAGACCCGAGGGCTTCTGGCAAAGCCCGAGCAGTGGAGAGGTGGTTTGGAGAGAGGGACTCGAGAAGATTCTTCAGAGGTATGAGGTGGAATTCTTCTTCGTGGAGAGCCATTTGATAGATGAAGGGCCTGCAAGTTTTGGGTATGGACAGGTAATTCCCGCAAAGAAGCCAAAATCAACTCTTAGACCCTACTTCATCAAAGGGACGAACATAGCGGTTTTCGGGAGAAATAGAGAGACGGGTCATCAAGTCTGGAGTGCAGATATGGGGTATCCAGGGGATTTCTGGTACAGGGAGTTCCACAAAAAAGCCCCCAAGAGTGGAGGACAGTACTGGAGGATAACATCAAAGGACATAGACATTGGTGCCAAAGAGCCCTATGTGCCTGAGAGAGCTATGGAGAGGGTCGAAGAACATTCAAAGCATTTTGTCAATCTGGTTAAGAAACTTTTGAGAGATTACGAGAAAGAACATGGAGAAAAGGGCATTGTGGTTGCTCCCTACGATACGGAACTCTACGGGCACTGGTGGTTCGAGGGCATTGAATGGATAAAGAAGGTGCTCAGACTGATGGAAGAGGAGGGAATCCGGAGTACAACAATCTCCGATTTTCTCAAGAATTACAGGGGACACAGATATGAGATTGAACTTCCGGAAGGTTCATGGGGAATGTATGGAACCCACTACACGTGGTGGAACTCCGAGGTGGAATGGATGTGGGAGCACATTCACCTGGCGGAGAGGAGAATGGTGGCACTCGCTTCAAACTATCTGGGAGAGGATGAATTTGGGGATAGGGTTCTTGAACAGCTTGGGAGAGAGCTTCTGCTCCTGGAGAGCAGTGACTGGCCTTTCCTAATAACTACAGGGCAGGCAAGATTTTATGGTAGAAAACGGCTCCTTGAGCATGCAAACTACTTCCACCGTCTCGCAAATTCCCTCGTAGAATACTTTAAAAAAGGAGAATTCAGGGAGAAGGAAGTTTTAGAAGCGGTTGAAGAAATTGATAATCCCTTCAACCCGATAAGGGTTGATGTCTATGTCAGCGAGGCACCACCAGAAGTGCCCGAATACGTAAAGCCTCCGGAAATTCCCGTGGAAATAGGGGTTAAAGGGAACCACAAAACTCAGGTGGAAACATATCCCTTCATGGAAGGGTGGGAGGATAGCAGAGCAAGCAGACAGCTGGAACTCCAAGAGGAGAGTTTCGAGGAAAAACTCCTGAAGGTTAAAGGAATAGGACCGAAAAGTGTTGAAAAGTTAAAAAAAGCCGGAATAAGAAGCGTGGAAGACCTCAAAAATGCAGACTTAAAAGCTCTTGCCAAAAAAACCAGGATACCCCTGAAGAGGCTTAAAGCAGCTCTCAGAAAGCTTTGATTTTCCCCTTTTTTTACCAGAGAAAAGAGCCTGCAAAAGGTTTATTTTGTTCCGGAGCGTATATATTGTATGGTGGTTCCATGAAAAAAATTGAGGCAATTCTAAGGGAAGAGGATTTTGAAAAGATTAAAAAAGCTTTGAAGGAGGCTGGTTTTGTACCTCTAACCGCTTTTCCTGTTAAAGGCAGGGGCGTGCAGGGTGGGGTGCCTCCCTATGATATGCTTCCCAAAATAAAACTCGAAATCGTTGCGAAGGATGAGGATGTCCCCACTATAATCGATATAATAGCCGAAAAAGCTAGGAGCGGAGCCCCCGGCGATGGAAAGATATTCATTCTACCTGTAGAAGAAGCAATAAGAATAAGAACAGGAGAAAGCGGGGATAAAGCGCTCTACTGATAACAACCCTTAGAAACATTTACCAAAATGCTTATTAGCATCCCCTTTAATCTTTTAGAGGTGGTGAGAATGGAAATCAGTCAAGAGATTTATGATTTTCTTTGGAACTATTTTATAAGACCGATGTATACGAGAGAGGGTTACAATGCCTATAATACTCTACTCTACGGGTTTCTGCTGGGTTTGGGGATAATTCTGACCTACAATTATATAATCAAGAGGTTCAAAATAAGAGTGGATGAACGCTTGATTTATGCAGCCACTCCAATGATACTCTTCGGCTCAACAACGAGGGCACTTGTGGATGGAAAAGTTTTGGAACCAAATCCGCTGATCTTAACACCGGGGATCTTCTTCACAGCTTCTTTCCTCCTACTCCCCGCTTTTATAGCCGATGCCCGGCTAAAGACCTACCCAAAAATCTCTGCTTCATGGGGTTTATTACTCTCCTCCTATCCTCTCTACCTCTTTATAAGCCACGCGGTGAGGCCCTATGCCTACGCCCTCACACTCCTTTACACCGCAATCTTTTCAATTCCAATCGTACTCTATTACAGATTCAAGCCATTTGACAGAGTGTTTTACATAGCTGCCCTCTCCCACATGTATGACCTGGCTTCCACAATAGTGGCAATCCACTACTACAACCATTATGAGGTTCACTGGATTGAAGGAATGCTTAGTGAGAACTTCGGACCATTCATACTATACCCGTGGAAGCTTTTAATTCTTGCAGCTGTTTATTATGGAGTAAAATATCTTGTCCCAGACGAGAACGAGAGGCGCTACTGGTATTTTGCCACATTTGTTTTGGGTTTAGGTCCGGGGATTAGGGACCCAACACAGCTCACACTTGGGGCTTAAAATCCAAACCGCCTTTCATTTTTATGCTCAATTTCAAAACTTAAGGATTTTTATACCGCAAATTACATAAATGTGTAATAGATTAAATATTTTGTTCTCTGTAAATAGCAGGGAAGCTGATAGTTATGAATGGGGTTGTTATTACAGGGAGGGGTGGTGCAGGAAAGACCACCCTCACATCTAACCTGGGAGTATATTTCGCAAAACAGAAGTACAAGACTATAGTAATAGATGGTGACCTCTATCTGCCCAAGTTAGGGCTCCATTTCGGACTTGACAGGCCTCCATACAACCTCCACAGGATTCTAATGGAGGAGGATCTGGATCCCGAAATGGCTGTTTATGAAGATAAATTAAGCAATTTGTTTATCCTTCCGGGAAGCACGAGGCTTTACGATGTTTTAAATGTGCCTCCGGAGAGGTTAAAAGATGCCGTTGGAGAGGTCATGAAGAGATTTGCTCTCTCCATTATAGATTCCCCTACAGGGATCCCCTTCGATACAATGCCCCTATTCTCAATTTCCCGCTATCAGATAATTGTGGTTGAAGTGGAAAGGTCTCCCATAAAGTCCTTCGAAGTTCTGGTAAAAAATGAGATACTGAAGCTCAAAGCACTGGGGGATATATACGGTCTCAAAGTTGGGGTGATCCTTAATAAGGTTAGAGAGTCAAGAGAAGAGCTTGAGAAGGTTGTAGAGTTCTTGGAAGATAACGTCAGGGTAAATATTCTCGGGATAATCCCCTTCGATGAAAACGTTCCCAATTCAATAAACGTGGGGAGACCAATACTGGAGTATAATCCCCGTTCACCAGCATCCAAGGCATTTGCAAAGTGTGGGGAGACACTGGAAAGGTGGATATTCGGGAAGAGTATAGGGACGAAGATAATTGATGAAGCAATAGAAGAGATTATGGAGAGGAGAGAGCTGTGAGTGTGATCCTGATAACGGGCCTCGGTGGTTCGGGAAAGACCATCATCACGTTAAACCTGGCAACCTATTTAGCCAAGAGGGAGTATAATGTGCTCGTGGTTGATGGAGATCTATTCCTTCCCAACATAGCAGAGTATCTGGAGCTGGGGAATCTCAAATATACCATTCACTCACTTCTCAGCGATCCCTCACTCGATGTGGGGAGCGCCATATACAAGCACCAAAAGACAGATTTGAGCATAATGCCCGGAGATAAAAGACTTAGCTCCCTTACCAATGTTTATCTCCCATTACTCGTTAAAATAATTGAAGAGGCTTCAAAGGGCTATGCTGTAACCTTTGTGGATACTCCAAGCAACATTCCCCTGGAAGAGCTGGAACTCTTCAACCTCGCCACCCATCAAATAGTGATCCTAGATGTGGAAAGGATACCAAGAAACACTTTGTTCATGTTTTTGGAAAATGAAATCGAGAAGTATCTAGCCCTTGACATTAATAACACTATGGCACACGGCATAATACTAAATAAAGCGGACATTCTGAACCAGAAAAATCTGGCTAAATATATTGAGGATACGTTTGAAATCCCTGTGCTGGGTGTTATACCCTATGATAACGTTTTCCTTGAGTCAACATTCATGAGGAACCCTGTATTGCTGGAGTTTCCTCACAGCGACGCTGGAATAGCTTTAAAGGATTGTGGAAAAATTGTGGAGAAATGGCTATTTGAACTCACTCCCTGATAGTTTTTCCCTCTTCAAGCTCCTTCTTCAAAACTTTAGCTTCCTCTTCTGCTTTTCTGGCTCTGAACACCTTTGCAATACGTTCAACCGCATCGAGCTTCCTTATTATCCCGTCAAGCCATGTAAAGACATCTCCGGGATATAAAATTAGAGAGTAGTTCTCCCTGAAATATCTCGCTATTTGAGAAGGATGCCGTCCTCTCCTGCGAAGTTCTATTATCTCGATACCAAAACGCTTCATCGCATAATCCAGGCATTCTCCTTCTTCGCACATAAAGAAGTCCTGATATATTGCAAATAGTTTCTCCTGGACATTTGGGCTCACCTCCGGCAAAATCTTATCCAGATCACTTAAAATGGCGCTGAAGCTTGGTGAAAATATGTTGCTCGATATCTTGCCCCTGACAGCCCTGTTGAGTTCGTTTTGCAGAAGCCCTGTCAAATACGCATTTTTAAAGGGCAAAAGCTTTATGGCAATCTCACGGGCACTCTTTTTGAAGAGATTCTCTTTTATGAAAGCCGCTTCCTTTGGCAGGAGAAAGCTCATGCTGACTGCCCTTCCATAGGGTGTAATGGTCACCAGACGTCCCTTTAGCGAAACAAAGCCAAATTCTTCAAGCTTTTCCAGAACAGGCTCCGCGCTTTGGTTTGCTCCCAAACATTTTGATTGCACCTCTTCGATATCCTCCATGTTTGAAAAGACTGCAGAATGGGCTAAAACTTGCTCCTGCTCGAATTCATCATTCCACTCAACATTTACAGGCTCTATAGGCTCATTTAAAAGTTTAAAGGCGATTTCATCCTCACTCCCTTCCATCTGAGCCGAATATTTTTTAGCTGGCTCTACTATTAAGTAGACCTTGCCTTTCTCGTGGTAGAGGGGTCTTCCAGCCCTCCCAAGCATTTGGTGAAATTCTCTAACAGTAAGCCATTTGTTTCCCATTGCAAGGCTTTCAAAGATGACCTGCGAAGCGGGAAAGTCCACACCCGCACCAAGAGCTGCTGTTGTAACAACGACATCAAGTTTTTGCTTCTGAAATTCCATCTCTACAAGCTTTCTCTGAGAGTATGGGAGCCCGCTGTGGTAAGGTTTGGCTTTTAAACCCTTGCTACTAAGATATGCCGAGAGCTCATGACACCTCTTTCTTGAAAATGTGAAGACAATGCTCTGCCCCTTGAATCCTTGAAGGGACTTTCTTACTGCTTCAGCCCTCACTAGCTGGGCAATATAATTCCATTTCTCTCCCTCACTCTTTGCAAGAATTATGTGCCTCTCAAGAGCAACAGGCCTCTCATCGTATATGACCACCTTTAAACCAAGCTCTTCGCCAAGCTTTCTGGCATTTCCTATGGTGGCACTCAATCCAAGAAACTGGGCATTG
>NZ_JBMXHE010000080.1:0-19151 GCF_053987695.1 Palaeococcus sp. (in: euryarchaeotes) | reverse complement strand
TGCTCACTTCTCATAAAATATCCGGTACATGGAGACATATTTCTCCTTTTCCAGCAGAAATTCATCGTCTTCTGGATAATACTTTGCGAGTTCGGGCATGCAAACTTTTTAATTGACTCCATTGAGTTCCAGATGGTTATGAGAAGGAAATGAGCCACTTTGCCCTCCTCTTTTCGCGTGAAATATAGTTTTAGCAAACCATCAACGGAGCTATAATCCGGCACTGCTCTTTCAATCAAGAACCTCTCGTAATCATCTGCTTTCTCAATAGGAACTCTCCCGTGCCACAACCTCATAATTGCCAAAATATCACCTCTCTTTACTTTATAGGCACTCATGGTATATGAACATTGTGCATTCAAATAATGGGATTGATAAATTGGAGTTCTGATGATTTTATCATCCAATCATGCTTTCAATGTCCATTTAGCACTTTTCAAGAAGCTGATTATCCCTATACCGCTTCCCACAAGCCAAAGAACGGCGAGTATGATGAGCTTAAGCTCATGAAATTGCACTTTAAGGATTGAGAACAGCACTGCTGAGATCGTGAAAATGAGAGAGAAGATAAACAGTCGATAAAAATCAAGCTCATACTCAACTCTTTCTATATCCTCTCTCTTTGACCTCTTCAGTGCTCTGCAGATTAAATAGAATGTCAAAGCATAGAGTAACCAGATGACAGCTTGAGGCCCTATTCCCGGTATCGTCGCTCGATTTGTCCCAAAGCCCAGAACCACGTAGTATAACAACAACATGGGAATTAAAAACCTAAGCTCCCTCTTTGTAGGAAGAAGTCCTTCCATATCATCGTCTCTATCGAATTTTTGCCTCCAAATGCAGATTAAAAGGAGAATAACTCCAAGCGTACTCACTGCGGATGTGAAAGATGCAAATGGTGATGGAGAGTTGGAGCTTTCGAGCATCCCAAATATAAAGGCAAAAAGGTAGGGTCTTTTGAGTAGTGTGCTGGGTAGCACCTTCCTTTTAGATGTTCGCAGTTCAGCAACACCGATAGGGAGTATAAAAGACATAAATGGGTGCCAGAAGAGCACTATTACAAGAACCTCAAAGATGCCTATGCCTCCAACGTGAATTGGCGACTCCCACTCGGGATTCCACACGACTTTGGTTATGTATGCCTCGTAGAGTCCAAAGATAACACCTGCTAAGTAGAGTGTTTCGAATCTTGGTTTCCCAAAGCGGTAAACAACTGAGCCTAAAATTAGAGTGTGGAGTCCATAGAGGGGAAGAATTACAACTAGTCCCCAAAAAGTAAAGAAAGGATAAAGAGTTGCTCCTATCGTAACCTCACCAAAGAAAGCCGAGAATGAAGCAATGATCAGCCAGAAAAAGGCCCTTCTCACCATTTCACCTCCACAACCCGCCAGTTTCACATTAAGTAATTGCTCAGTACGAAGAGCACAAAACCTATGGCAATTAATCCAAAGATTATCACAATTGCTGTTTCAAGTTTTGAGTAGTCTCTAAGCTCCCTACTTTCATGTAAAAATACCTTCTGCTTTGTTTTTGCGATTCTTTCGGAATTTTCTATAGTTTTTTGATCGGGGAGGGAGCTACGCATTAAACTCGCCATGGAATACTATATAATTGGTTGTTTTAAGGATTTTGGCAGGTATTGGAAGATACTGCTAGGATAATCTAGTATGCCCAGCAAAAGGGCGGTTTTATCCTCTTTTACAGGACATGCTCCTCTTATCCAACAGTACCGATTAGAAAGTTAAAAAGGCAGCTCACCTCCCTCCACGTTTATGGTCTGCGTGGTTCTCCATATGAAAGCGCCTTCGCCCTTAAGGACATGCTTCCTTAGTTCTCCCGGAGGGACATTGTTGGAATCATATATATAAGTTTGAATATCGGGATCGGTGTAGAGCAAAAGCGCTGGACCTGGAATCTTAAGGACACTATCCGCGGTGTAACGAGTTCCCAAAACCGTTACCCTTCTTTTCGATGGCTGGGTTAATAGAGGAATTGCAGCACTTCCGGGTGTTGTGTAAAACAGGACGGCAGCATCGTCAATCCCAATAAGGACACGCCTCCTATCCTTTACTGCAGCTGAAATTATGAGAAAGGCTATTCCTGCGAGGTATGCATTGTGAGCGTTGCCAAAGTCAATGAGGACATTTCTTCCAAGTGTGGGAGGTTCTCCCTTGAAGAGGATTTCATCGAGGGAGGTATAACTCTCCCGTATTACCTCTCCATATGTCTCCTTGGATGCAGCGGCTTCTTGAACACTGTTAATCTTGCCCTTGAGAATATCTGCATAGAGCTTGTTTGTGAGCGCGCTATCCAGCCCATATACTGTCTGGATTATCGTTGCCGCAGCGAAAAAATCGCTCATTATACTCTCTTTGACCATTTTTATAGGATCCAGACCCGCCGGTTTCCTATCCTCTATTTTTATCACCGTGTCAAAGATTTCCTTTGAAAACTTTCCCCGGGTGTCAAAGAATATCAATCCATAGTCCTTTTCTAGGAATTTCCCTCCCACATATGCCAGAAAGTTGGATGGATCGTCATCGATCCCAAAGACTTTTAGAGTTCTGCCATGATAAACCGGGTCATAGTAAATGGTCTGCTCTTCGGTTTTTAATATATCCACAGCCAGTCTGCTGTACTTCATAAGTTTCACCAGATTATTTTACATTTCTCATGTATAAATGTCTTCCCTTAGGATACCGTTAGAAGGAGAATGTCATCCACACAATTGCCAGCCCACCACAATTACCCTAACAACCTCCCCTTGGAGGCGAAAATGCTTTAAGTTTGCAAAAATATGTTGGAATATGCTGAGTGTTGAAAATGTGAGCAAGGAATGGAAGGAATTCAGGCTCAAGAACATAAGCTTTGAAGTCGAAGGAGGAGACTACTTCATAATCCTCGGACCAAGCGGAGCAGGGAAGACGCTCCTTCTTGAGGTCATTGCGGGTATTTTTATCCCTGATGAAGGCAGGATTCTAATGGAAGGTGTTGATATAACCGATTTTCCTCCCGAGAAGAGGGGATTAGCATATATTCCTCAGAACTATGCTCTTTTCCCCCACCTAACAGTTTTTGACAATATTGCATATGGTCTTAAGCTACGAAAAGTGCCGGGAGAGGAAATTAAAAGGCGGGTGAAGGAGCTGGCTGAAATCCTTGGAATTTCTCACCTCCTTCACAGGAAGCCAAAAACTTTAAGCGGTGGGGAAGCACAGAGGGTTGCGATAGGGAGGGCCCTTATCCTGAATCCGAAGCTTCTCCTCTTAGATGAGCCCTTTGCAAACCTTGATGTTCAGAGCAGGAGCAAGTTAATACAGGAGATGAAGCGCTGGAGAAAAGAGCTGAAAATTACGGCACTTCATGTCACGCATTCATTTGAGGAAGCCGTTAGTCTTGGAGATAGGATTGGGGTCATGCTCAATGGTAGTTTGATTCAGGTGGGAAGCATCAAAGAGGTCTTTGGAAAGCCCAAAAACGAGAAAGTTGCCCAATTCTTGGGTTTCGAGAATATAATCGAAGGTGAAGCAAGCGGCAGGGTTTTAAAGGCAAATGGCGTGCTGATAGAACTTCCTAGAGAAACTAGGGGAAGAGTTAGAGTGGGGATAAGACCCGAAGATATAGTAATTTCAAAGGAAGCATTGAAAAGCTCTGCTAGAAATGAATTTAAAGCCGAGATTAAGGCAATTGAAGATCTGGGAGCTCTTGTCAGGCTCACCCTTAAAATAGGAAATCTTGAGCTCAGGGCATTTATCACACGTTCCTCCCTCGTGGAGCTGGGGATTGAGGAGGGAAAGGATGTTTATGTGAGCTTTAAGGCAACTGCAGTCCATGTGTTTTAATGCATTCATGTGTTCTTTAATGCATTTTTTTGATTTTCAATGGTATTAACTTTACATATAGCAAGGCTTTTATATCCATGAGGAATTCTTCATAGATGGTGGGGGATGTGAGAAAGCTCACACTGGCTGAAGCGAGTGCAATCCTTGTCGGAACTCAGATTGGTGCAGGTGTGTTAGGCTTGCCATATGCACTAAAAGATGAGGGGGTTTTATTAGGGGTTTTAATTGTCATTATCACCGGCTTGTTAACTCTCCTAACCGCTCTCTTTGTCCTTGAAGTGGCAGCGCAGAGTGGAGGAGGAAGCCTCTCAAAGCTTGCTGAGAAGCATCTGGGAAAAGCTGGTGGAATTTTAATGTTTTTGAGCATCTCCGTGCTTGCCTACGGGGCACTGATAGCCTACATAGCGGGAAGTGCGGATATTCTTTCCTCCCTCTTTGGTTTGAACCCAAAGATAGGTGCCCTCCTCTTCTGGTTGCTTATGAGTACGGTTATTTTGATGGGGCTTAAGGCATCGGGAGAGGCAGAGCTCCTCCTAAATTTCATTCTCCTGGGGGCGCTGGCATTTTCAATCATTCTCATGATGCCTAAGGTTAATGTTTCAAATCTGAGTTATTTGAATAGCTCTGCAATCACGAGGAGTATTGGAGTCGCTGTTTTTGCATATGTCAGCCATATGGTGGTTCCTGAAATGCTCAAGGGGCTTGAAGATATTAAAAAAACTACAAGAGCTCTTTTTATAGGATATATCCTCCCAATGATGTTTTATGCATTTTTTGTCTTTGCATTTGTGGGAGCACTGGGTTTAGACACGCCTGAGCTCGCAACATCTGCTTTGGAAAGGTTTTATGGTGGACTTGGGAGAATGCTGGGACTTTTGCTCCCTCTTGCCGCGATATGTACAAGTTATATAGGGATAGGACTTTCCCAGATGGATAATATAAAAGAGGTGTTTAGGATAGATAAAGGAAAAGCGTGGCTTTTAACAGTTATTCCTCCCCTTTTGTTCTACTTTTTGGGAATGGAAAGTTTTGTAAGTGCTCTCTGGATAGCAGGGACATTTGGTGGATTATTGTATGCAGGAATACTCCCTACGTTAATGTATCTGAAAATAAAAAGAACATGCGAGGAGCTTCATCTGCCCTTACATCATGGCTTTGCATACCTCTCAGGGTTATTATTCCTTCTAGTCCTTGTCTATTCAATATTCTCCATGGTTTAATCTTCAAGCCAGATCTCGAGTCTTTGCTTTCCTTTTCCGATACTTGAGCGCTTCAGCTTTTTGATGTGCCCTATTTCATTTATGTCCCTCACATGCGTTCCACCACAGGGGAGGACCTCAAAATCCCTTATCTGCGTCATTCTCTTCTCTCCTTCCCACCATATCTTCATCTCACCGCCTTCATCTACAAGGCGGTTAAAGAGCTCTATCATCTGCTCCTTGAACTTGTTGAGGTTTTCGGGGTAAACTATGTCGTATCTGCCCTTTTCCACGCTCATTCCGCTTCCATAAAGTTCCCATGTTCCTTTCCCAAGAACCTCGTTGAGCACGTGATCCATGAGATGCATTGAGGAGTGTATGCGCATGAGTTTGTAGCGATACTCCCAGTCTATTTTGAGCTCTACTTCCTCTCCAACTTTAAACTTGCTTGGGTCTTCAACAACGTGCCATACGTCTCCCTCTTCGTCCTTGTACACGTCCAAAACCTTCACGCCATTTATTGTTCCTTCATCGTGAGGCTGTCCTCCTCCCGTTGGATAGAAAATTGTTTGATCCAAAAGGAGTGCGTTCTCTTTTATATCGACAATCTTTGCTCTAGCTTCCTTCAAATATGTGTCTTCATAGTAAAGCTTCCTCGTCATTTTATTCACCAAAAAAATTCTGAACGTTTAGATATAAATCACTATCGAAAATAAAAGAGGGAAGAATCACTTCCTCTTCCTGATGCCAAGTAAGGGTAGAAGAGCAAATCCCAATATTATTCCAGGACCGCATACGCCTGCTTTTTTGCTCTCTAAAGAATAACCCACTACCACCTGATCCGGTATGTCACTCATCAGCTTTTCAAAATCCTCCCTTGGAGTCCCGTATCTCAAGAATACTGTGCTTTCAAGCACGAGCTTGTTGCCTTCCTGGGTCACCTTTAAAACAACCCTGTTGCCATTGAGTTCTTTGTTTATCTCTTGGGGAACTTCAACGAACTTCCCATTTTCCGGAAGTATGAACTCAACCCTGGCTGTTTGGTTTACTTGGTCTGTTAGTCTCCCTTCGAAGTTCATGCCCTTCAATCCAAGCGTTGGGTTATAAGGATACTCATATATGTCGGTGTCGTTCTTTTTTGTGTAGTTCTCGAGAGCCCAGTAGCTGTCTATCTCGAGAGGGTTGCTCGTGTTTTCGAGACCCAGGATCTTAACACTTCCATCTCTCACTTTGATGCCCTGCTGGGCGTATTGGTTGATCGTGTTTTGCTTTATCATCTGGGTTGCATTTTCGACTCCGAGCTGCATTATCTGAAGTCTCAGGTAAAAGAGATAATCCGCTGGACTCAAATATTTCTCAGTGTTGTTGAGCTCTATGTAATCGTCATGGACGGTTATCCTTGACGTCCTTATAGCCTTCCACTCGGAGAATACTTCATTTCCTTTAATGCCTTTGTATGTGATCTTCGGGATTGTGATGTTGCTGAAAATCGTTTGAAGGTTTTCCCTGCTCTCGTTTGCAGCGATTTTAATGTATGAGTGTATTTCAATAATGTTTCCATTTACTTTTGTTTCAATGCTTATCTTGCTATTTCCAGCTTCTGAGGTGAAGCTCTTCGGAGCCTCTAGAACCTGCACCCCCTGTGGAAGTTCGATTTTATAATAGTTCTCAAACTCTATGGTCTCAGTGAGAGAGCCCAGCTGGAGATTGCTTAGCTCAAACAGCCTGAGTGCATCTATACTAAACTCCCACACGTCATCATATGAGTAGTACTTTGAAAAACCGACTGCAACTCCTCTGACTATCTTCTTTAGGGGCTGGTCATTATCATAATTTTTGAGTTCAAGAGTTGCATTCTCAAGGTTGATACCGCTGTTCTTGAGGCTCCTCAACTCTGCAGAGAGCATGACTTTCGTTGCATTTTCCACACTCACATTGCGTACATATTCCTTGCTCTGGTTAATTAAATCCTCGGGAGCCAGCCAGGTTGTTATGAACGTAACATTTGCATTTCCACTTTCATCTATCTTATAATCTCCTTCAAACTTTTCCGAATAGTCTGCCTTTGCAAAACCTATTCCCAAGAACAGGCTTATTATTAAAAAACCTGCTAAAATCTTTCTCATGATCGCACCTCCAAATTCGTGACATGTGAAAGTTGAGAAATGTCTATTTAAGCTTATCCCTCAATCCTGGTGATATCGTTAGGATAATTGTGGCATGGGTTTAGTTTTAGTCTCTTTTTACAGGGACCCTAACGGTATCATCCTGGGTAATGCTTTTCTAAGTTATCCACAAGTTCTTTAAAGTACGGATAAAATTCACTTGCCTTTAAGTAGTTCAAGACACTCCAGAACTCATCTAGACCTTTAAAACCTGCTTTCTTGTACTCGCAGGCTTGAATTAACATTTCAAGCTTATCCGCAAATTTAACGAGCTTTCCCTCAATGCTGCTCTCCTCCATATATTCTTCAAAGAGCTTGTAGTATTCAAGTCCCTTATCCAGTCCGAGGAATAGCTCCATCATAGCCTTCTTTTCGGCTTTCTTCTTATCCACATACCTCTGTGCCTCCAGAGGCAAATCGGTTATCTTGCTCTCTCCCAGGTCATGCAGGATGGAAATTTTCAATGCTTTCTCAACATTGATCTCAAAACCCTTATCCCTAAGGGAATCAGCCAGAAGGAGTGTTATCAAAGAAACACGATAGGAATGATCGGCAACGCTCTCGGGATTTGGAATCCCTCTAAGGAGCCATCCCGTTCTGGGAAGTTTTTTCAGGTTTCCCGCACTTAAAAGCAGTTCTAACATCATCATTCCTCCGTGGTGAAAAGGGCTTCTTCGGTTTCTATTGCCCTTGCAACTATGCTGTGCCCGATAAATCGTCCATAAACTTTGACCTGGTCTCCTTTTTTGACATAAGGCGTCCCGGAGAATTCCACCCTCAACCCATCTACATGGAATGTGGTTCTATAACTTGGAAGTTCCATTGGCAGGAACTCAATTAAGGGTTTATCCTCAATTATCCCTTCTATAACAACTTTTTTACCTTTCATATGGTTTTCTTGGAGTTCTTGGGGTGTCACAACATAATAATATCCATGGTTAAACTTCACACGTTTGGGCATCCCCACCACCTACAAAGTTTTAACGGGTTTGTGCTAAATAAATAAGGGTGAAGATCGTGATAAAGGTTGCGATTATCGGAGCAGAAAACGTGGGTAAGAGCACCCTTTTGAACACCTTGTTAGGTAAATCCCTCTCCGAAACATCACCTATTCCCGGGACTACGAAGGGAATTATAAAGAGAGCCTTTGGAAAGGTAAAAATTCCCAAGAGCATGAAAAATCCATTTGGAGGGGCAGATGAGATTGTCTTAATTGATACTGCGGGCCTCTTTGACCCAAAAATGGAGCTTAGAGGTAAAGTTCTAAGTGAAGAGAAGTTTAAGAGCATACTGGGTGAGATTGCATCTTCAGACGTTGTTATCCATATGATAGATGCCCAGCAGGGGCTCCACAGAGGGATGGAGAAGCTCCATCATCTGCTCAAATTTAGGTATGAGAAGCCCATTATAGTTGTCATAAACAAAATTGATTTGGTACCTGATGAGCAGGTGAAAAAAATCAGGGAGCTCGTAAAAAAGAGACTTGAGCAGGATGCAATTCCCCTCTCACTCGTTACTTTTGAAGGGTTCAATGATTTACTTGAAGCATTGGCATATTATTCACAGTACACCCGGAGGTGAGTATATGAAAATAGGTATCATCGGTGATACACATTATCCGGATAAAACCTCATATTTGCCAGATTTAATATTTGACGTCTTTGAAAAAGAGCATGTAGAGCTAATTCTACATACTGGAGATTTAACCTCTCCCGATTTAAAGAGAGTTTTTGAAGAACTGGCACCCACTTTTGTAGTTAGAGGAAATTTAGATAGAGCATTTTTTCCTGAGGAGAAAATTCTCGAATTAGAAGGTCTTAAAGTAGGAATTATCCATGGGCATCAGTTCCTCTCTTTGGACTCTCAAACTCTAAAGTATAAAGCTCTCGAAATGGGGATTGATTTGCTCATATTCGGACACACACATCGGTTTTATTATGAGGAGATTGAGTTCAATAATCAGAGAATAATCCTCCTTAATCCGGGATCACCAACGGTGCCAAGGCGGAGTGATCCAACCTTTTTAATAGGAGAAATCCATGGAAGGAAGTTCAAATTTAAAATCTTTAAGCCCTGGGAAACCCAATGGAAATATCCATAGATAATAGAGAAAAGAAAGAAAGGATTTAGTGAAATCACTGCTTGATGGCAAGCTTAATGTCCTCGGCCTTGACTGTCTTCCTGCCTGCGTGGTGGGCAAGCTCGACAGCCTTCTTAGCGATTTCCATAGCCTTGTCCTCAAGGTGCTCGGCTAAAACTTTGGCGGCCTCCTCACTAACCCTTGGAGCACCGGCCTTTCTAATCAATCTATCAACTGGGGCAATTGGCAACTCAGCCATAGCACATACCTCCTAACATTTGTTAAATGGGTTTTTGCACTCTAATTTATGAACAAAGGTATATATAAACCTTTCGGAAATGGAGGCTTTTCAGCTAAATATTGCGCTTCTATCCCTGTGATAGTCGAGAGTTTTTGTAAAGTAATGTTGCCAACGGAATGATGGACATTTTTAGGCATGGCAACTTATATTTATTGGGGCTCTGTTCGGGCATATTTTCAAAAAATACTCTCTTAAACTGGCATTTCAAAGAGGATTTTTGCACATCTTTGACCAAAAATACTTATATATGAGGGAAAGCACATGATATATACTGCGGAAAAAGGAGGAATGGAAATGAGCGAAGAGAAAATTGAGTGGTATATGGATTTTGTGGATCTGGATTACAAACCGGGCAGGGATGACCTCGTGGTTGAGTTCTACTTTGAGCCCTATAAAGTATCCCCTGAAGAGGCTGCAGGGAGAATTGCGAGTGAGAGCAGCATAGGAACGTGGACTACTCTGTGGAAAATGCCCGAAATGGCAAAAAGGAGCATGGCAAGAGTTTTTCATCTGGAGCCATCGGGAGAGGGTTATTACACGAAGATAGCGTATCCCCTAACGCTTTTTGAAGAAGGAAGCTTTGTTCAGTTTATGAGCGCTATAGCAGGCAACATTTTCGGAATGAAAGCAATTAAGACTCTCCGTTTCTTGGATTTTCATCCACCATACGAGTATTTGAGACACTTCAAAGGTCCCCAGTACGGTCTGAGAGGGATAAGGAGCTTCATGGGAATTAAGGAGAGACCTCTGACAGCAACGGTTCCAAAGCCAAAGATGGGTTGGAACGTTGATGAATATGCCGAAATTGCCTATGAGCTCTGGAGCGGAGGTATAGATCTCCTCAAAGATGATGAGAATTTTACGAGTTTCCCGTTTAACCGCTTTGAAGAACGTGTTAGAAAGCTTTACAGGGTTAAGGAAAGAGTAGAAAGGGAAACGGGCGAGAAGAAGGAGTATTTGATAAACATCACGGGCCCGGTTCATAAGATGATTGAAAGGGCAGAGCTCGTTGCCGACTATGGAGGAAAATTCATAATGATAGATATAGTGGTCAGCGGATGGGCGGCTCTTCAAACTATGAGAGAAGTTGCCGAAGACCTTGAACTGGCCATACATGCACACAGGGCGATGCATGCTGCATTCACCAAAAATCCGAAACATGGAATAACAATGTATGCCTTGGCTAAAGGTGCTCGTTTGATAGGTGTTGACGAGATACACACGGGAACTGCAGTGGGGAAGATGGAAGGGAAGTATGAGGAAGTCAGGAAGATAAATGGCTTCCTTTTGAGCCCGTGGGAGCATATCAAGCCCATCTTTCCCGTTGCCAGTGGAGGACTTCATCCGGGACTCATGGAGGAATTGATAAGGCTGTTTGGAAAGGATCTGGTCATACAAGCGGGTGGCGGCGTGATGGGTCATCCGGATGGCCCGAAGGCAGGAGCAAAAGCTTTAAGGGATTCAATAGACGCTGTGATCGAGGGGAAGAGTCTGGAAGAGAAAGCCAAAGAGAGCCCGGAGCTTAAAAAGGCTCTGGATAAATGGGGCTACCTAAAGCCCATTTGACCCTTTAATTTATCTGGAGGATCTAAAATGCCTGTGGCCGAGATTTGTATGTTTCCTTTGGGTACGGATGGCACGAGTGTGGGAGAGTATCTGGAACCTGTTATCAAAGAGATTGAAAAGAGCGGCTTGAAATACATGGTCTGCCCGATGGGCACCGTTGTGGAAGGAAATCTCGATGAGATCTTAGGGCTTGTTAAGAAATGCCACGAGGCTATCTTTAGAGCGGGAGCAAAAAGGGTTGTTATAAGCCTCAAAATCGATGATAGGATTGATAAAGCCCTGACGATAGAGAGCAAGCTGGGGAAGTGAATGGAGTACTTCGACAGGATTGCCGACCGTTACGATTCATGGTATCGGACGAAAACTGGAAGCTACGTAGATAGAACTGAGAAGCGTTTGATCTTCTCAATGATGCGGACTAAAAGAGGGAAAGCCCTCGATCTAGGTTGTGGAACCGGCAACTATACTGTGGAGCTTTATAAAAGAGGGTTTGATGTTGTTGGAGTTGATTTAAGCGAGAATATGCTTGAGGTTGCCAGAAAGAAGCTTCCGGATGTAAACTTCGTAAGGGCAAGTGCGTACGATCTTCCCTTCGGTGATGAAAGCTTTGATCTGGTTTTAAGCGTTACGATGTTTGAATTTTTAGAGGAACCTGAAAAGGCTATCAGGGAAATCCATCGTGTTTTAAAACCTGGTGGGGAGGTAATCATAGGCACGATGAATGGGAGAAGCTCGTGGTTCTTCTTCAAACGCTTGAAGAGCCTCTTTGTAGAGACAGCCTACAGATATGCCCGTTTTTACACTCCGGGGGAGCTTGAAGAGCTTCTGATAAATCAGGGATTCCAAGATGTCGAGAGCAGGGGTATTATATTCTTTCCATCATTCTGGCCTTTCCTGGGCATTGCTGAAAGAATGGATCAAAAATTCAGTGAAAGTCTAAAGTCAATTGGAGCATTTATAGCGGTTAGGGGGATTAAAAAATGATTTTAATAAGCCGTGAGAGAGCCTTCGAGAGGGCAAGGTGTCTGAAGGAGATGAACGAGAGGATTTATGGCGTGGAGTTTGAAATGACCATGCAGTATCTGAGCTTGGATATTTTGGTTCCCACCCAATGGGAACTCAATGAGGTAAAGCTCCTCGTGGTTCTGCAGGAGATAAAGCACGGCTATGATGCCCCTCCTATAATCCTGGAATATCGGGGAAAATATTATATTCTGGACGGCCATCATCGCGCTTATGCTCTGTGGAAGCTGGGTTTCTCTCAAGCAGAGTGCATAATACTTAGACCAAAGGGAGACGTGGAGATGAAAATTGAGGAAAGTGTAGAAAAAATGAAATTAAAAAGTCTGGATGACATAAAGATTGTCAGAGGCTAACCCTGTGTGTAGATTACGTATTCCTTGTCTGCGATAAAGACGGGTTCCACTCTTACTCCTCTGATCGTTAGTTTGTCGCCGTACTTCTTCTCGAGCTCCTCAATGTAGGGATTGATTATGTTGGGGAACTCTGCATTCCCCTTAAATGTAATCTCCTTATTTGTGGTCTTCAGGTTATCTGCAATCTTCTCGTAATGTATTATATCCATGTGGGGTTCGAAAACGGCATTTTCATCATCGTTGCTTGTACCCTGCGTCCTTACGAGGTAAATTACCGTCGCCCTTAAGTAGAGGCTTACATCCCCATAATCCTTCCTGAACTTGGCTTTGAGCTCGAGTTCTCCTTTCTGACCGTCATTTAGCACTCTGGTTGGATTTATAATTTTACCATCGAGCTTTGGTGCCTCCGTAAGCGCTCCAACGGGGCCCTTTTGAATCAAAACGAGCTCGTATCTCGTTGCATTTGGTACTTTTATGTCAACTTCAAGGGGTTCCTCATTTAGATGGTCAATGTCCACATTTTGCGCTATAATTTCATCGTCGATCAAGTTCCCATCTTTGTAAGCCCTGAGCCTGATCATGGCATCTTTAACATTCCTTCCAAAGGCGGATATATAGAGTCTGGCTTTGTACTCTCCGGGGCCGAGTTTTGAAATAGGCTTCCAGGTTTTATTTTCATAAATCTCCATTCTGTAGAGGGCAAATGGGTGGAATTCATAGGTATTTAAATCACCCGTGCTGTGGACCAGTTTAAAGTTTGGAAGGCGTGAGCCACCAAAGAATGCGAGATCAACAAAGTTGCTGCCTGAAATTTTGTAGTATGCTATGAAGGCAAAGCTCGGGAATATGTACGCCACGTACGGGAATGTCCCGGCTCCTTTAATAACCTCTCCAGTATTAACAAAAATTGATTGGATGGGTTCTCCCTGAGAGAGCCCGCTCTGTGTTGGTATGGTGACGATAACCTTCTTTTGTCCTCCCTTTGTTGTAATCTCGAGCTTTGTGTTCTGATTTAGCATGTAAAGGTTATCGGCTACCTTTTGGAACGGCAGAAACATTGAGATATGACTTCTCTCGTTTCTGCTTATCGCTCCTCCCAGATAGCTTATGGCATTGAACTTGTATATGTCCTGATTCCAGACGATCATGTAGTTGAGCTGCCAGCTCTCGAAGTCGACTTCACTCTTATTCCCCGAATTGGCGAGGAACTGGGCTATTATATGATCTCTATCCCTGGCGTGACCTCCATCCGCACTCGCCCTCCTGTTGCTCAGAAGGGAGCTCTCTATCCAGTATCCATAATCCCACCATGAGGTTGCAGTATCAAGCTCGTTTGTATTGTTCTTGAGCCATAGAAGGGTCTCCTCCCAGCTCTTGCTCACGGATCCGCCCATCCTCTTTGCCTGATTGTTCATATTAACGGCACCGACTATGGGAATCGGCACGAGTAGGAGTATGAGGAGGACTGCAAACATTGCCTTCGTTGATGGCTTCTCCTCCATCCTGAGTATGTATTCGAATATTTCACCAATTAAATAGGCAAAGGCTAGTATGGTGGCAGCTGAAGCAAGGAACAGGAACCTCACCGCAGTTCCCATTAAATAAACGGACATTCCGTAGAAGGTGAGGAGGAACAGGAGCTTTGAATTTACCCTGTTCTCCCTTAGGAGGTCGTAGAAGAATTTAAATGTTGCCAAGCCAATTCCTGCAAGTGAAAGGAAGAAAATCAGTCCATCGCTTCCTTTAACGCCATAATAGAGCTTTATGTCATTCATCGTTGTTTTTGCAAGCTCCTGCACCGTCTCATAAACCTGGGTGGATTGATAGGCACCGCTCATCAAACTCCAGATCTTTGGACCCACATAGACACGTGCTCCCACCACACCTATTGCAGCAATTGCTATGACGACGGCGAGTCTGTGGAGCCTATCCTCGTAGTTGAGCCTGAACCTTTCGCCGTAGAGCATCACGAGGGTTAGAGCGAATAATCCCATAAATGCTTCAAAGGCGAATCTTATATGCCCTGAAACCCTTACGATTCCGCTTGGCGTCAATGCGTATCCCACGATCAAAATCAATGCATAGGCGGGATAGAAATCCCTGACAAATGCTTTGAGTTCCTCAATCTTTCCAAACACAAATAGCGCAATGGCATTTAATGCTCCAAATCCAAGAAGCACCATTAATCCGAAAGGAGAACCATTCCAGGCTGATAGGCTTAGAACTCCAAATCCAACGAAGAACGCACCGTACATGTATTTTAAGACCTTCTTCTGCTCTTCAAAATAGTAGAACATTGAAGCCGCTGCAAAGAGGAAGAGCATCATGAAGAGCCCGTCTCCCCTGTTGTTCCCGGAAAATGTTCTCACAAAGCTTGCCGTTAGGAACATCATTATTAAAGCACTCCAGAGCCCTGTCCATTCACTGTGGAGCTTTTTACCTAAAAAGTATACTCCGAGAATGCTGAAGAAGCCTACCAGTGGTGGGAACATCTTGAAGGCTTTGAAGGCACTCACCCCGAATATTGAGAGAACCTTGTACGCCAGTGCCGGCAAGATGTAAAGACCTCGCGGTTCACCCACGAGGGAGCCAAAGGGAGCGTCTGAGAAGAGATAGTATTTTGGAATCCACTCTCTTAGGGTCAGCTTGTAGAGTTCAAAATGATAGAAAGTGTCGGGATCTATGAAGTATTTGTAGGATGAAGGCTGCATCCTTATATGGTACCCGATGTATGCGGTTATCAGCACCACGATGGGAAAAACGAACTTCAGAATTTTTTCATATTCAAACCCCTCTTTCTTCTCCTTTTTCTCCTTCTTTTTCTTTTCTTTCATTTTCGTTTTTACCATATATACCACCTCATTCAACGGTAACGGACTTTGCGAGGTTTCTCGGTTTATCGGGGTCATTGCCCCTCAGCACAGCTAAGTGATATGCCAGTATCTGAAGGGGAACCACATAAACTATTGGGCTCAGCAGCTCATCAACTTCCGGCATTTCCAGGAAGATATCGCTAACGGATCTCAGGGATTCACTATTTCCGAGGCTTATTATCAAACCCCGCCTGGCGTTTACTTCTTTGATATTGGATATCATCTTCTCTAAAAGCTTTCCGCTTGGAGCAATGGCGACAACGGGAACTCCATCTTCAATGAGGGCGAGGGGGCCATGCTTTAGTTCTCCTGCGGATAGCCCCTCTGCATGTATATAGCTTATCTCTTTGAGCTTCAGAGCACCTTCAAAAGCCGTTGGAACACTCACTCCCCTTCCTATGTAGAAGAAGTCTCTTTTATCTTTGAGAACTTCGGCAAGGTCTTTAAGCGAACTTTCGTGTTTTAGAACTTCCTCTATGAGATCAGGAACCCTTTGGAGCTCCTTATTGAGTTTGGTTAGATACGCACTTTCTCCGCTCTTTAGTTGCTTCCCCAAAGCTATGGCGAGCATTGCCAGAACCGTGAGCTGTGTGGTGTACGTTTTGGTTGCGGCAACCCCTATCTCGGGGCCGGCATGGGTGTAGATCACCAAATCGCTCAGCCGGGTTGCCATGCTCCCAACGACGTTAACTATGCTGAGGACTTTGGCGCCCTTTTCCTTGGCGAGCTTTATTGCCGCCAGAGTATCTGCGGTTTCCCCGCTCTGGGTTATTGCAATTATCAGCGTTCTCTCGTCAATCAGATTCCCTGCCTCATACCTAAACTCGCTTGCTTCCTCAACAATGGGAACCTTTCCGGCCAGCCTCTGGAGAAGGTATTTTCCATAGAGTGCTGCGTGGTAGGAGGTTCCCATGGCAACTATGAATATTTTATCGTAGGCGGCAATTTCCCGGGCGATCTGATCTATACTTCCGGCATTCCCATATATCGCATCCCTTACAGCCTGAGGCTGTTCATAGATTTCCTTGAGCATGAAATGGGGATATCCTTGTTTTTCCGCCATTTCGAGAGTCCATTCAATCTCCTTAATTTCTTTCTTTTTCTCTTTTCCTGTTTTGATATCCTTAACCGTAAAAGAATCCCTGCTCAAAATGGCGTATTCACCATCATCAAGAAAGACAACTTTATTCGTATAGGCGAGAAAAGCGGGGACATCTGAGGCAGCAAACATCTCTCCATCTCCAACACCAAGCACGAGGGGGCTTTCATTTCTCACGAAATATAAATGCTCCTTATCCTTCGAGTAGATTATAGCCAGGGCAAAGGATCCTTTTAGTTTTAACAGGGCTTTTCTGAGGGCCTCTTCAAAGCTCCTGTTCTTCTTAAGTTCCTCCTCTATCAGATGGGCTATAACCTCAGTATCCGTTTCGCTCTTAAATTCGTGCCCCTTTTCAAGGAGCTCTTCCTTGAGCTCGAGATAATTTTCGATGATACCATTGTGGACGAGGGCTATTTCCCCTGAACAGTCCGTGTGGGGGTGTGCATTGGCATCATTGGGTTCACCGTGTGTTGCCCACCTCGTCTGGGCTATTCCGCTTTTTCCCTCAATCTCCGTGAACTTAAGCTTCTCGTTGAGCTCATCTATCCTTCCCGCAGCCTTTCTGATTTCGATCTCATCTTTTTTATTTACCGCGACACCTACGGAATCGTAGCCCCTGTATTCAAGCCTCCGCAACCCCTCGATTAGGACTTCACTTGCTTTCCTTTCCCCTATGTACCCTATTATTCCGCACATCCAGCATCCCCTCTTATTATCCTAATAAGTAAAGACGAATTATCCGTTAAAAGGGTTTCTGCAAAACTGTCTAACTTTATGCTTTCCAACGCCTTCCAATGTTTGCTTTTGCTCTTTTATAGTTTAGCATGCTTTCAGGGGATTGCTGGGGTTCGATTGGATGCTATAAGGACAACGGAAGTGGCTCCATCAATAATGTATTAACGTGCGGATTAGAGCATCAAAAAGTCTAAACCCCTCACTCTCACAAACGAAATCCCTTCTCCGTTCGATTGAATCAAAAAGTCTATATACCTTTATCCTCCACAGAATATTGGTGGAATCATGGACAAAACCCTCGATGAGTTCTTAAATAACGGGGCGCCTAGGAGCAGAGAGGATGGAGCTAGGGTAAAGAGGAAAAAGCTCAGGGATACGAATCTGGATTCATTCTTACCCGAGGAGCATGTTAACTTTTTTAAATCCCTCCGTATAGGTTCCAAGAAGATCAGGAGAGCCAGAATTCTTGAGGAATGATGTTTAGTTCCAAACCAAGTGTTGTCCGTGTACGAACGTTCAACAAAGCCCTAAAGGTTGTTAGCTTTATAAACCCTCTTGAAAAGTTAACTAGGGGATTAACAATGATGTTCATCATTCGCAGAGGAAGAAAAAAGAGTGAACTTGAAGCTTTTTTCATTGAGAATGAACCCGAAAAAGTTTCTCAGATGGAGAATTTAAAGGCTGATAGGATCTACAGACTTATCATGAGGGAAGGAAGACTCTTTAAGGTTCTGGAGGGAAGCGAGTACCGGAACCCAAAGGAAATTGAAAAGCTTCTAAGAACTTCGCGGATAATTTTGATTGGCTGTGAAGAATATGAGGAATACTTCAGAAGACGCCTTCAAAAGAAGAGGATAGAAAAGGCTGAATTATGCCGTTTCTGCCTGATGAATGGAAGGATAACCGTTTTAACCGAGGGGAACCGCATAAAGCACCATAACGAATATATATGCGAGCGCTGTGCAGAGGAGGAGTTAAAATATGAACTTAAGTTTAGATTTAAGAGCATTGCAATGTTTGATCAAGCTAAGAGGCTTCTCAGGAGATTTAAAGATCTGGATAAAGTTTTGATGACATTTGATCCTCGCTTTAATCCTGTCCAGCACCCTGAAATAACGAGATGGGATGAGCTTAAACCCAAGCATATTAGAGTTAAGAGGCTCACGCTGGATGATATTGAAATCCCCGGAGAAATGAAAGAGGTTTTAAAGAGTGAGGGAGTTAGTGAACTTCTCCCAGTTCAGAGTTTGGCAATTCAAAACGGGCTTTTGGATGGGGAGAATCTTTTAATAGTGTCGGCTACGGCGAGCGGCAAAACTCTGATAGGAGAGCTTGCTGGAATCCCGAGAGCCATGAAAGGACAAAAAATGCTTTTCTTGGTCCCTCTCGTGGCGCTTGCAAATCAGAAGTACGAAGACTTCAAAAGGAGATACTCAAGACTGGGCTTAAAAGTTGCGATTAGGGTGGGAATGAGCCGTATTAGGACAAAGGATGAACTTGTAGTTGTGGATACTGGGATAAATGCGGATATAATTGTGGGAACCTATGAGGGTGTAGATTTTCTCCTCAGGGCGGGCAGACGCATTGGGGACGTGGGAACCATAATCATAGATGAAGTTCACACGCTGGATGATGAGGAGCGCGGCCCGAGGCTGGATGGATTAATAGCTCGCCTGAGGAAGCTCTATCTCAATGCCCAGTTTCTTGGATTGAGTGCCACCATAGGAAATGCCAGAAAGCTTGGCGAAGAGCTTGGTTTAAAGGTGGTCATATACGATGAGAGGCCTGGTGCTCTTGAGAGGCACATAATTCTTGCAAAGAGTGAGGGAGAGAAATGGAATTATATTGCCCAGCTAGTGAGGGCTGAAGCAGTAAGAAAGTCCCTTCAAGGATTCAAGGGGCAGAGCATTGTCTT
>NZ_JBMXHE010000079.1:0-3746 GCF_053987695.1 Palaeococcus sp. (in: euryarchaeotes) | reverse complement strand
CCTAACCACGTATGTTCTCCTAAGAGATGGGACGATATACTTTGGGGTTCTGCACTTCCTTGGAGTAGCGAGCATTCTGGCGATCCCATTCTACCGCTTTGGAGTGAGAAATGGCATCTTTGGAGTGCTTTTTATTCTTGGAGCTTCGCTGATCTCACGAATTCATGTGAATTCACTCATTCTCCTGCCGTTCGGGATAACACCTCAAAATTTCTTCACTCTGGATTACTTTCCCATCTTTCCGTGGTTTGGGGTGTATCTACTTGGTCTAGCCCTTGGGGCCTTTGTATATCCTCGGGGGGAGAGAAGATTTGAGATAAACTTTCCAAAGATTATTCCAATCGAGTTTATATGCTTCGCCGGGAGAAACACTCTGAAGATTTATATCTTTCATCAACCGATTCTGGTTGGGCTTTTATTCCTCATATATGGGGGTCTTCCGAATCTTGCGCTTCCTTTCTTATAAAATGCTTTTTTGTAAAAAAGAAAATCAAAGTGCATCCTCAACGGTAGCACTTTTATACATTCCCCCCTTTTCAAAGCCTCCTTTGAAGACCTCCTTTATCCCGAAGGATATTAGGAACAGAAGGAAAAATACTGCCGCTGAGCTGCTGAAGAGGACTTCATATGCTTTATCCGTAGGTATCATGAAGTGCATTGGAGGGTTCGCGGGTATTGTGATTATTCTCGAGTACGTGGTCATAACGGTGCCTGCTATGGCAGGAAGGTGGATTCTCTAAAAAAGCTTCCGAAAGTTTATGAAAAAGTCGCCCTTAAACTTCTGGGGGCTTAAGTTTATATTGTATTATTCTCTTCTTTTCTTGGTGATGTAATGATAGATGCTCATGCTCACGTCGAACTATTCAAGAAGGACATTCCCCTGATAATCCAGGAGTCTAGGGAAAAATTAAAGGGGATTGTGGACTCGATAACGGAATACCGGAAGTTCCACATATGGAGGAGCTGGGAGCTTTTGAAGAACGACTTCGATTTCATATTTCCTACCTTGGGCTATGCTCCCAATGAAGCTAAGAGAGGAAACTGGGAGAAGGTTAAGAAGGTGGAGAGATTTATTTTAGAGCATTCCGGGCAAATATATGCTGTGGGGGAAATAGGACTCGATTTTTACTATGCGAGAACACCAGAGAAAAGGGAGAACCAAAGGAAAATTTTTGAACACTTTCTGGAACTTGCCGTTGAGCTCAATAAGCCTGTTGTTCTCCATGCGAGAGATGCCGAGAGGGAGGTTTTTGAAGCAATTCAAAGAGCGGGAGTAAGGGCTTATTTCCACTCTTACAGCGGTGATGTTGGGCTTGCAAGGGAAATAGCTGAGAACGGGCACTTCATAGGAATAAACACTGGAATAGGCTTCATTCCTGAAGTTAGAGATGTTGCAGCGGCTCTTGAAATTGAGGGACTTCTTGTAGAAACAGATTCTCCCTATATGAGCCCATTTAAGGGCGAGAAGAATAAACCGTGGAATGTGAAGATAACAATAGAGGAGATAGCAAAGATCAAGAACATGGATTTTGAGGAAGTAGAACGGAAAACGGAGGAAAATACAGTGAAGTTTTTTGACATTCCACTTTAACTGCATTCTTCATTGATTACATAGTTATACAATTATGCAAAGAATGTCAAAGACCACACTCCCGAGCCAGTGAAGGAGGAAGCTTGGTAAAAAGCTCTCGCTCCTTAAATCCATCTCCGCAAATACAATACCTGCAATGAATGCGAAAGGCACCTCAAGCGGTGGTTTCCCAATATGCACGAGAGTGTAGGGGATGTTTTGGGCTAATATGGCAAGCCATTTATTCTTCTTTGCCAGCGGAAAGAGAAGGATGCCCCGATAAAATGCCTCATGGGCAAACATGCCGACACCGACGAGGAGCTCCTTCAGAATGAAATCCGCCCATGAGGAGTATGAAAAAATCGGGTAGTAATCCTTAAAGCTTGGCAGATGGGCGGCGTAGAAGCTTGATGGGAGTGTTAAAAGGAAGAAGGCAAGAGCCCACATATACCCCTCTTTATTTCCCCGTTTAAAGCCGATTTCCTCCCTTTTAAAGCCCATGATATGGGCAAGGAAGAGTGGAAGGACGATGTAAAAAATTACGTTAAAGAGCTCATATTCATAGAACGTATTTCCTATTTCCCAGTTCAGGAAAATGAAGATAAGGGAAATAGCATAGAGGAGATAAGCCCTCATAGGAATACCTTCAGGACAGGAATCACTCCTCCTGCTCTTCTTCTCTGGTTTCCTCAACCTTTTGCTCTTCACTTGGAACTTCTTCTACTTCCTCTTTGACCTCAGCCTTGACTTCCTCCTCGGCTTCTTTGACCTCCTCCTCCACTTTGGCTTCAGGTGGTTTTAGGAGATCCTCAACCGTTGGCTTGAACTCGATTGTTTCGTATCCCAATGCTTTGAGGTCCGCTTCCAAGAGGATTTCTCCCAGAGCGAGATGCTTTGGATCAGTCTCCTGCTCGCCAAAGTCAATTATAACCTCCTTTTCTCCGACCTCTATCTGTATTCTCTCCATGTTAGCCTTTGGTAATCTGAGTTCAATCAATCCTTTAACCTGCTCTATTGGATCATCAATTTTTTCGACAATTTCCACTTCGTATAGGAGTGTTTTGCCGGCGAGCGGGTGGTTAAAGTCAACCCTGACCCTGCCGCTTGAAACGCTCAAAACCCTTGCTCTCTTTCCATCTATTTCAACTTCCAATCCAGGGAAAGGATAAACTCCGTGCTTCTTGAACTGACCCAGGGTAAGTGTCTTTATGAGCTTAAAGTCCCTCTTTCCAAAGCCCTTCTCGGGCGGAATTTCGAGCTCATATCTTTTGCCGACCTCCAGTCCTTCCAAAGCTTCATCCAATCCCTTTAAGACGTGCCCTGCCCCGATTATTATAGGCACGGCACCGTAAACCGCCTCCTCCCTGTAAAGTCCGGCTTCTTTTGCAACTTCTTCATAGGTCGTATCAAAAACTTTCCCTGTCTCCTTAACTTTTCCTGTATAGTGAAGCCTCACAACATCTCCCTTCGCCACTTTCATGAGCATAACCTCCTTTCCTTAAACCGTGTTTAATTATCAAGATGGGTTTTTAAACTTTGAGCTAATCCTCTTCAATAATTCTCCTCATCCATGAACCCTTCATGAACCAGGCAAATGCGACTCCTGCTGCTATGAAGTTGCTCAGACCCATTCCAAAGAAAACACCTTTGGATGCCTTCATTATCACATAGCCGAAGGCATAGCTCAGAGGAATTCTCAATCCCCAGAGGCGAAGCATATCCACAACCATGCTCTTCTTCGTGTGTCCCGCACTTCTAAAGACGTTCGTGCTCACCATAAATATGCCGTTGAAGAAGGGGACAGAGATCAAGAAATATTCAAGCACAATTTTACTCTCAGATATAACTGCAGGATCGTTAAGGAATACCTTAAAAAGAGGAACTCTAAAGGCTCCTATTAGGAGAATGGCAGCACTTGCTATGGTGAAGTTCACCATCATGGTTCTCTCAGCTATCTTTTTGGCTCTCTCATACTTTTCGGCACCGACATTCTGGGCTATCATCGTTCCCATCGCCATTGAAATGCCCCGGGATATACTCGTTAGAAAGTTAACGAGCCTTGTGGTTATCGTATAAGCCGCGTATGTAACATCTCCAAAACCAAATATAATCCTCGTGAGCACAACGAAGCCAAAGCTGTTTGCCGAGGATCCTATGCTCGAGGGCAACCCCACCC
>NZ_JBMXHE010000078.1:0-12123 GCF_053987695.1 Palaeococcus sp. (in: euryarchaeotes) | reverse complement strand
ATCTGAATAAATTATTTCAGCATACTGAGAACCATCATCTCCAAGATATACCAGCCCAATTCCCCGCTCATCGGAAAAGCTCCCGGTCGAGGTCACTAAAATAGTATAATCCTTCATTGGGAATACCGCGATCGCGCTATCATACTGGTCACCACCCCATGTAATGTAGCTTATTTGATATGCACTTCCCAGGGGGAGTATCATTAACAGCAAAAATATTGGAACTAATCTTCTCACGTGCATCACCAAAAATAATAGAACCTCAAACTAAATAAGGATTACCAAATTCTCCGCCGGTTTCCAAAAAACAAATCTCCGGGTTTTGTAAATTCCTCGGCCCTAAATTCATCATAAAACTCCGTAGTCTGCTCCGGAGTTAAGCGCTCAAGCTCCTCTGGAACCCCTTCAACAATGGCATACTCAAGTTCTTCTCCTTTTCTCGCAATTTCGAGCGTGTAAATCCTTTTTCTAAGACCCTCAGCCCTTTGGATTTCCCTAACAACTCCCGAAGTCAGCTTTCCAGCAATTGCTATTGCCACAAAAATATCGGATTCATCTATGAAATGCTCTGTCGGACGTAGTCCGTACTTGGAGGGCACTAGGATTCTTCCAGGAGAAAAGTGTTTTTCGAGAATTTCAACACAGGTTTTCTCGGTCCGCGTATTGTATAAGATCGTAGGTTCACTCATATAGAGCATTGTGCCGCCCTTTTCCTCCTTTTTCTTCCTCAAAAATCCAAGCATAAAACCACCTCAGGTGGGGATAAAACGTCTTCACCATTCCGCTGGGATGACACTCATCATCGGTCAATGGGTAGTATAGAAAACACCTTAAAAACCTAAGCCCCTATCGTAAACAGTAACAAAATATGGAGCCGGCTCCTCAGATATCCATCACACTACCAAAGCCAATAGCCTGGAGTATTATTTTCCTCCTCCGGGGTCTAACATCGAGTTCAACGAAAAATATCTTCTGCCATATCCCCCTTATGAGCTTTCCATTTGCCACCGGAAGCGTCAGCGAAGGGCCCAAAAGTGTTGCTCTCAGGTGAGAGTGTGCGTTGTTATCTATGATATCATGCCTGTAGCCGCCGCCTTTTGGAATGAGTTCCTCAAGGAGATGCCTGAAGTCCTCCAAAAGCCCTTCCTCATCTTCAATAGCAACAACAGCTCCCGTAGCACCGGGAACGAATATCAAGACCTGACCGTTTCTTATATCCGCCCTTTCCACAAAGTTCTCAACTTCCCTGGTGATGTTCACAAGGTCAATTTCCCCGCTCGTGGAAAAATGAAACTCCTCGGTTACAACTTTCATTCCACACCCACCAAACCAAATATCCGAACCCGAACCCTATTAAGTTTGTGCCCATATCAAAGAGTGAGAAGCTCCGAGAAGGTATGAAAATCTGCAGGGCTTCTAAGAGGACAGGAAAAATTAGAAATTTGAGCTCTCCTCCCGCAATGGCTCCCAAGATTAAAAATTCCATGAAATGAACGAATTTATCTCCATTTGGAACAGGAGAGGATGGTACCATGGGTGATAGGTTCAGAACAAAGAGCAGAAAAAGATAAAAGAGCAGAAGCTTCCTCATATGCAACTCTCCAGGGTTTTGATTTTATCGAGAACTTCCAAGGGGTTTTTTCCAAATATGTATACGCATGGTTCTATGCCAAAAGCCCCCCTATCCACAACTGCATCCAATTCCCCGTGCTCTTCAAATATGTTTCCTATGAGTTTGACAGTTCTATCCTCATCTCTATTCTTCTCTTCTATAACCTCAAATCTAAGCTCTGCCCTTTTTAGAGCTCCTTCAATACTCTCATCGAACTTTATATTTATCACGCTCCTTATTTCAGAAGCTTTTTTGGATAGTTCTATGAGAATTTTTGCCATATGCTCACTAGCACCGAACTCGGGAGGGAGGGCAAAAGCCTTACCCTTAACCCGGGTTATCCTGCCAGGAATTGCCGCAACATCCTCAACACCCTTTGGATTTGGAAGCGCATAAGCAAAATTGCTCCTGATTTCAGGGATTAGATTTAAGAAACGCTCATCTTTCAAAAGTTCCCCAAGCGCCAAATTCAGTACATCCAAAATCTCAACCTTGGAAGCCATTCCTCTAAAAATCTCGGAACACAGTGAGGGGTCTTTCAAATTTGCATATTTTAGGTACTCTTCACACAATTCTCCTTGAATCATGTCAAAGAATCTTCTAGAAGTATACTTAACGACCTCCTCCTCCGGAGCACCGTAGGCGATCATGTTCGAAATTTCCCCCGCCAGCCCCTCGATTGCTGCCTCAACCTTCTCATTTAAGGGTTTATATTTACCGGCGAGATACTTGCTCACCATCGCTTGAGTTATGCCCAGCTTTTCCGCTATTTGAGATTGAGTAAAGCCTCGCTCATAAAGGTTCTTTGCTATCTTCGCCCTCAGACTTGGGCTAACAACCTCCGCCCAAAACAAACAGGGAGTCCTCATTCCTTCACCCCAAGATAATTTTTCAAAACTGGGTTATAAGCCTTGCTCTTTGACTGGATACGTTTAGTTTCACCTCCTGTTCCTTAATCCGGGGGAATTTTCAACGCATAACACATCACACCAATGAAAGATACTACAAACACGCTCCCCTTTGACATATTCCTGTTAAAAAAGCTTTAAATAGTGGTGAAAATTTACACGTGATGGGCTTTTAATGTGGAAAGGTAGAGATGTTATAAGCATAAGGGATTTTAAGAAAGAGGATATAGAGCACGTTTTAAAAACTGCAGAAAGACTCGAGAGGGAACTCAAGGATGAAGGTGCTCTCAAGTATGCTGGCGGGAAGATTCTGGCAACGCTCTTCTTTGAGCCATCAACAAGAACGAGATTGAGCTTCGAGAGTGCAATGCACCGCCTCGGGGGGAGTGTGATAGGCTTTTCAGAAGCATCGAGCACAAGCGTCAAGAAAGGAGAGAGCTTGAGGGACACGATAAAAACGGTCGAGCAGTACAGCGACGTTATAGTTATCAGGCACCCAAAGGAGGGAGCCGCAAGACTGGCAGCTGAAGTGGCGGATATTCCTGTTATAAATGCCGGCGACGGCAGCAATCAGCATCCCACGCAGACGCTGCTCGATTTGTACACCATAAAAAGGACCTTTGGAAGGATTGATGGGCTCAAAATAGGACTTCTCGGAGACTTAAAATATGGAAGAACCGTTCACAGCCTGAGTGAAGCTTTAACTCACTATGATGTGGAGCTTTACCTAATTTCGCCCGAGCTCCTGAAGATGCCCAAACATATAGTGGAGGATCTCAGGGATAAAGGCGTTAAAATCTACGAGACGAGCGACCTTGAGAGCGTGATTCCAGAGCTTGATGTCTTATACGCTACGAGAATCCAAAAGGAGCGCTTCCCAGATGAGCAGGAGTATTTAAAGGTTAAGGGGAGCTATGTTATCACTCTAGATCTACTTAAAAATGCCAAGGAAAGTCTGAAGATAATGCACCCCCTACCGAGGGTGGATGAGATCCATCCAAGCGTAGATGCTTCAAAGCATGCGATTTACTTTAGACAGGTGTTCTCGGGAGTTCCCGTTAGAATGGCTCTTCTTGGTCTCACATTGGGGGTGGTAGAATGAGCGAGCTCAAAGTGACGGCCATTAAGGAAGGAACCGTGATAGATCACATACCCGCAGGGAAGGGCCTCAAAGTAATCCAGATCCTCAAACTCGATAAGCTGAACGGTGGGGCACTCCTACTGGCAGCGAATGTCCACAGCAAGAAGCTTGGAAAGAAGGATATAGTAAAAATCGAAGGGAGGTTCCTGAGCGAAGAGGAAGTGAATAAAATCGCGCTAATAGCCCCGAGTGCCACTGTTAATATTGTTAGGGAGTACAAAGTCGCGGAGAAGTTTCAAGTGGAAATTCCCAGCGAAATAGTGGGAATTTTAAGGTGCGCAAATCCGAACTGTGTCAGCAACCATGAGTATACAACGCCAAAGTTCTACGTAATCTCAAAGGAGCCTCTAAAGGTTCGGTGCCACTACTGCGAGAGGACTATGGAAGAGAAGGAGATTTTAGCGAACCTTTAAATTTTTCTTGACTCTTTCCTTTATATCCCTCATCACTCAATTCCCCAGAAGTCATAAAAATGAATACGAAAGGGAAGGCTATTCTTTAACCACATGAGGCAATGCCCTTAAAACAGGCAGAGCTACTAAAAAAGCCCCTAAAACGTCGACAAAAGTCTGTATTGCATTTGGAAGCGTTATCGCAAGCCAGAAGGGCATGTGTGTGAATTCTTCCACGACCGGGATCACCTGCTCCCTTGGGATGCCGAACCATATGGGAATTGCATAATAGTAATTCATAGCCATCATCAGAGGGGCTCTTATCGAGATTGCAATAATCAGGGTTAGGGCGATAAAAAACGTGGTTCTCTTTGAATCCAGATTCCTCAGCTCAATGCGTGTTAACTTTCTTGCTATTTCAAGTCCTATGAGAACACTGAATGTTGCTAAAAATTTCATGCTAGCTCCAAGCCATGAGGTTTGTGCCACCAAGCTCAGCCCCAAGAAGAGAAGGAGTAGACCAAGGAAAGTCTCCTTAAAGCCGTAGAGGAAGAATATAATCATTATGGGCACGGCAACAAAATCTATATCCATTCCCCAGGGGGTCTTGATTTTAAAGGGGGAGACCTGAAGCATTAAAGCCAGAGCCAGCATCAACCCTATTAGAGCAACTTCCTTCGCGTTCATGTTCCTCACCGAGAACAATTTTGTTCCAAAATTTATAAATGTTTGTTCCAAAAATAGAACAAAAGAGCTGCAGAGCCATGGCGTAATTATTGAAAAATGAAGAAGGGATACTCAAAGGAAGGCACTTCTGTGTTTGTAAAACATGTATGTTGCATATCCTAAGAACACCACATCGATCAATCCCAGCAACAGGAAGAGGAATATTATTACCTGGGCTACGCCGGGGGATGTTCCAAAGGCCTGTGCAACCGCGTTTATTTCTTCGGGGTTTCCTACAGCGTGAATACCATAGTTTATGGCATAAGCTCCTGTGATTATTGGGATTGGTGTTACCGCAAATGCCAGCATTAGTCCGGTATAGCCCCTCTTCTTCAGGCTTAGAAGGGAAAGTAAAACAGGTATGAGGAGGAGCAGTGAAGTGAACTTAAATCCCAGCGGGAACAGACCGGATATAATGAAAAACGATATTAAACCCCACAAATACGCTTTATATGCTCTATTAACGTACTTCATATAGCCGGCAAAGTCATATGGAGCAGCTTTTGAGTACCTCAAAATTGCCCTGACGTCCTTTACATATTCCTTTTCACCTAATCTTTCAACTGTTTTATTGTTTGTGGCATTCTTTAATTTTGTTGCCCTCTTTAAGAAGAAGCTCGCGAGCTTCTCGTTATCTATAACCACCTCCTCCTTAAGGGCAGAGAAGTTTTCTGCAGCTTCTCTAATCATTTTCAGCACTTTTTCCTTGTTCTTTGATGAGAGTGAGCTTAAATCTTCAACTTTCTTTTCCGTCTCTTTTAAAACTTGAACTATTTGGTCAAGAAGTTCTATGCTTTTCACAAGAATTCACCCCCAAAAAGATAAAAGAATAGGAAGGCTTTAAGCCTTTTGCCCAGCTTTCATTAATTTGCTAACTGCCAAGTACATCCAAATTAGGATTATTCCCCATGCAAATGCCATAAATGCGAGAGCACTGCCTTTCATTTTCATCACCTCACATTTTAATTATTACCTCGTTCTTCTCAAGCTCTTCGCCGTACTTCTTCTTGATGGCCATGTATGCTTCAATGGCACCTATGATAAGGATGAGGAACATCATGCCTCTAGCGAGCCATACCCAGCTGGCGTACTCTGGTTTAGCGACATAACTCGGTACTGCTTTGAAGTATCCCGCAGTGATATAATCTTTTGTTGTGAAGATAAGGAGTATTAGGGTGTAGATCGGGGCTACATAAGTTATAAGTGGCTTAATCCATCCTGGAACCTTAATGTATGCACCTTTGTGTAACTCCTCCCAGAAGTTCTCTGGCTTGAAGAGCCAGACTGCAACTATGATGTCAAAGAGTCCAAGAACTACTAAAAGATAGCTTCCTACCCAGCTATCAAGCTCCGTTAGGTAGTAGAGGTCCAATGTAGCTTTTGTTGGATCCAGAGCCACAGGAAGTCCCAATATCAAATAAAGTATAAACACAAATATTGCACCGGTCTTTCTGCTTATCTTCAAGTCCTCTTCTAATAGAGCGGTTAAATAGTTGTACATAGCTATAGCTGATGTGAAACCTGCGAACCAGAGTAACAGGAACCATACAGCACCGAAGAATTGACCAGCTGGCATGTTCATAAAGACATTTGGCAAGGCAATGTAAGCTAAACCTACACCTGCACTGATTCCTTTCTCACCCAAATAAGCGAATGCGATGGGTATAGCAATTGAACCACCCAATATAACTTCAGCAAATTCGTTGAGTGAAACTGTTGCTAAACCTGAGAGTGCAACGTCATCTTCTGGACCCAAGTATGAGGCATAGTTCTGTATGATACCCATACCTAAACTCAGCGTGAAGAATATTTGTCCAGCAGCGGCTAAAGCAGATTGCCAAGTTACTTCACTAAGTCTTGGTTCCCATAGGAACTCAAATCCTTTCATAGAGCTCCATTCTGGTTTAACTGGAGAGCCCAAAGTCAAAGATCTAATAACCAAGAGAATAGCTGCCACATAAAGCAAAGGCATCATGACTTTGACCCATCTTTCTATACCTTTACTAACACCTTGACCAACTGCAACTCCCAAGAGTGCCACTGATATCCCCCAGAACAGGAGCACCTGTCCAGTGTTGCCTAAGTAGTTAATTAAGAATTGAACGGAGTCCTTCCCAAAGTATGCTCCGGTTGCGCTGAAGTATGTATATGCTGCTGACCATCCTATGATGTGCAGATAATAGCTGTTGAGAAGTGTTGTAACTGAAAATGCCAGCATGCCACCAATAATACCAAATATCAATGCAGTTCTTGGCTTTAAACTCTCTCTTGACATTAAGTAGAATGTTGGTCCCAATGTACCGTGGCCGTACTTACCTCCGTATCTACCTTCGACCCACTCTACCCACATGATGGGTATACCCAAGAGGAACAGCGCCACAAAGTAGGGTATCATGAAAGCTCCGCCACCATTCTTAGCAGCTTGGTATGGGAATCTCCAGAAGTTTCCGAGACCTATTGCATTTCCTGCCATGGCTAAGATCAAACCAATCTTACTTGCCCATTTATCTCTTTGTTCAGCCATTTCCTTTCACCTCTATACGAAGTTCAACCAAATTTAACATCGATAGACAAATACATGCATTATATATAAACACGCAAACCATATAAAAAGCTTTCTCCTCCTCGATTTCGGCAAAAGACGATTTACTACAGAGTAAAATTATCAAAATTAAAAATTAGCATTCTGACAGATGATTTAAAAATACCTTAAGGCATTTTGACACATAACCAGTCTAGAAAGAGGAGACTTTATAAATGGGCTCAATAATTGCTCACAATTCCCATTAAAAATCGGCAGATGTGGAGTAGGAATATTAAAAGGAAGAAGGAAGAAAAGATATCACTTCTTAACCCATCCTCTGTCAAGCATTGCCTGGTAGACTCTCTGGACTGCAACTACATAAGCGGCATCTCTCATGTGGATGTTCTTCTCCTTGTGTGTGTTATAGACATCCCAGAATGCCTTTGTCATCTTCTTGTCGAGTTTCTCATAGACTTCCTCGAGTGTCCAGTAGTAGCCGTTTATGTTCTGCACCCACTCGAAGTAGCTGACTGTAACACCACCTGCATTGCACAGGAAGTCTGGGATCTGGAGTATGCCCTTCTCCTTGAGGATGTCGTCGGCTTCTGGGGTAACTGGGCCGTTAGCAACCTCGGCAACAATCTTGGCCTTTATCTTGTCGGCATTTTCCTTTGTGATGACTTCTTCGATGGCGGCCGGAGCGACGACGTCAACCTCAAGCTCTAAGAGCTCCTCGTTGGTTATGTTGGTTGCACCTGGGAAGTCCTTAACTGAGCCGTGCTCTCTCTTCCACTTGAGAACTTCGTCGGCGTTTAATCCATCTGGGTTGTAGATACCACCCTTGCTGTCACTCACAGCCACAACCTTCATGCCGTGCTCCTCGCTCATGATCTTAGCCATGTAGTATCCAGCGTTACCATAACCCTGGACAGCTATGGTCTTGCCCTTCAAGTCCATTCCGAGAGCCTTAGCGGCTTCCCTAACTGTGTAGGAAGCACCTTTAGCTGTGGCATCTCCCCTACCGAGTGAACCGCCTATGCTCAATGGCTTGCCCGTGATAACACCAAAAGCAGGAGCCTTGCGTCTCACAATTGCTTCATACTCATCCATCATCCAGCCCATTATCTGTGGGTTTGTGTAAACGTCAGGAGCTGGAACGTCTGTGTATGGACCGATGACATCGTAAATAGCTCTTATGTATGATCTGGCCAGTCTCTCCTTCTCCCTCGTGCTCAATTCCTTGGGGTTAACTATGATACCACCTTTGCCTCCACCGTAGGGTATGTCGACAACGGAGCATTTCCATGTCATCCAGGTGGCCAAGGCTTTAACGGTGCTAAGAGTTTCCTCTGGGTGCCATCTAATACCACCCTTTGTTGGACCCCTGGCCCAGTTGTGCTGAACTCTAAAACCTGTGAAAACTTTTACAGAACCGTCGTCCATTTCGAGTGGAACTGAAACCTCAACAATTCTCATGGGCTTCTTCATCCACTCCAAAGCCTCGTCGCTTATCTCCATAAACTGAGCAGCCCTTTCCAACTGCTTAACAGCCATTTCAAATGGGTCTATGTGTACCATATCTATTACCTCCCGCCAAATAAGTTAATCGGCGATAGAACTTTAGGCGATTACCTATATAAACCTTTCGCTAAAAAGCTTGGAAAACCCTTATTTCTAAACGAAAGGTTATGTATGAATATGATAAAGGAAACAAAAAATTTTAGGGCATTTTTTATTTTAACAGAGCCGTGATACACCTTATTTTACATGCAACAATGTTCATTAAAGTATATCAATGCTCCAAAATTTTAGACATGTGAAATATTTTTACCCAGAAAATCGTGCCGTTGGAGATAAATGATTAGCTTTTTGATGCCCTAATCCGTACATTAATCCAACCTCTGTTGTCCCGAGTGCCTCAGAAAACATGAAGAATTTTGTACCAAAAGCACATTAAATATAAACCATCACTCTTCTAATTGATATCATGGGTTCCACTAGAGAGCAGATACTTCAGTATATCAGCAGAAATCCGGGCATAACCTTCCGCAGGTTAGTGGATGAGCTTGGGATGGGCATAGGGAATGTCCAGTATCATCTCCATGTGCTTGAGAAAAGGGGATTGATCGTTTCAAAGAAGATGGGCGGAAAGAGATATCTATTCCCGAAGAACTTTGAAGGAAAATATGAACCGCTCCTAAGAGCGATATCCACAGAAACGCAGAGAAAGATACTCCTGCTGCTCTCCGAAGGCGAGAAAAACCAGAGTGAAATATCCTCCACCTTGAAGCTTTCCCCTGCAACCATAAATTATCATACGAAGCAGATGGAAAAGCTCGGACTGATAAAAAGAAATCGAAGAGGAAGAGAGGTGATATATCAACCCAATTTCGATATTGAAACATTAGTTAGGGTCATTAGTGAATACCGCCCCAAACTGTGGGATAAACTTGCGGATAAACTGATTGATATGATGGTGGAAATCAAAGGTGAAGAGGAATGATAGAAAACATCGGTCTAATCCTCGACATTGTTGTAATTGCAATCGCTTTAGTACTATTCCTAATTTCATGGAAGGCTTATAAGAAGAGCCATTTAAAGAGTATATTTTTCCTTCTGCTCGCATTTTTGTTTTTTGTGATAAAGAAGGTCCTTGAAAATGCCAACAAAATACTGCCAAATATTCAAAAGGAATCCTTAGATTTCACCGCCACAGTGATTGAGGTTTGTATACTGGGGCTGTTTTTCCTTGCAATAACCAAGAGAGGTGAGTGAAATGCCGCTGGGAATCTATGTCATGAAAGTGAAACCGGGAAGGGAAAAGGAAATTAAGAGGATCCTGCTGGAAGAATTTGGTTTTGATGAAGTACACATAGTAACGGGAACTTTCGACGTCATTGGGAAGATATTTCTACCCCTGTCCCGGAGGGGCTTTGAGGAGCTCAAAGACAACATACAAAAACTTGATGGGATAACAGAAGTGAAATACCTGGAAGCCCTGGATTAACGCACTATTAACATAGGGGGTTCTATCAGACCCGCGAGCTCCTCGAGCAGGCTTCCTATTCTCGTCTTTCCACTCTTTCCATAGGCTCCAAGCACCACGAGAGAGTATTTCCCGCTATTTGCTTCTTTCAATACCTCGTCCTTCGCTATGCCCTCCACTATTTTTATTGAACAGTTGATGCCTTCTCCCCTGCAGAATTCAAGCAGATTGGTTAGAATATCGTGTATATCCCTCTTCATGTTCTTCCATATCTCCCCCTCAAACCGCTCCAAATCATTGATATCGCCGCTTCTTGTGCTCAGGTTAAAAGCCATTGCCCTGGCTTCCCTTCTATCGAGCACAGAAAACAAAAAAATCTTTGCCTTTTTGCTCTTTGCAATTTTTATGGCATGGAGCGCCGCTTTCTGGCTCCACTTTGAACCATCAACAAGCACAAGTATCCTCACACTCACCACCACACATACCTTATCCAGAGGAGACCCACTCCAATGGCAACAGTAGCCATCATTATGAACATTCCTATTTTTAAAAAGTCTCCAAAGGTTATTTTAACCCCTTCCCTCTCGGCGATTCCAATTACCACGACGTTGGCAGATGCTCCAATGGCGGTTCCATTCCCTCCGAGGCAGGCACCCAAGCTCAAAGCCCACCACAGGGGGTAGATGTTTAAAGAGCCGCCCATGGCTTTTATTAATGGTATCATTGTTGCTGTAAAGGGAATGTTATCGATTATAGCCGATGCAAATGCCGAGAACCATGCTATAGCTATCAAAGCTTCGCCCTCTCCGACTATATGGGACGTTATCCAGTTAGCCAGCTGCCCTATTAATCCCGTTTCAACCAATCCTCCAACGATTATGAAAAGCCCTCCAAAGAAAAAGAGTGTTGCCCATTCCACCTTCTCCAGAACCTCCTCCGGCTTTTCCCTGCTCCAAAGCAAGATGAATGATGCTCCAAATAATGCCACGACCGCCGGTTCTACCCCAAGCCTATCATGGAGGAAAAACAGCATGACAACGAGGCCTATTGTGGCAATTGACTTCCGAAAGAGTGCTAAATCTTTGATAGCGGCTTTTTCATCAAGACGTTCTAGAGTTCTGTTTATCTTCTCCCTGTCCCTCTCATCCACTTTTAAGGCGCCTCTATATATAAAGTAAATCAGCACAATACTCACCAAAAGGTCAATAAATGCAATAGGACTCATATTTAGTATAAAGTCCATAAAACTCAGCTTTGCCGCGGAACCTATCATTATGTTCGGGGGATCTCCAATCAGTGTTGCCGCTCCTCCTATATTTGAAGCAAATATCTCCGATAGAAGAAAGGGCATGGGATTAATCTCCATGAGCCTTGAAATGTAAAGGAGCATTGGGGTCAAAAGGAGGACCGTAGTTACGTTATCAAGAAAAGAGCTTACAAGGGCGGTAACAACAGAGAAGAGAAGTAAAACACGTATGGGGCTTCCTTTTGCAAGCTTTGCAGTTTTTATGGCAAGATATTCAAAGAGTCCGCTGTTTCTTGCGGTGTTGACTATTATCATCATACCAGCCAGCAGAAATATGGTATCCAAATCCAGATACTCAGGAAGCTTCTCCCATGGTACGACCTTTAACATCATCACAACAGCAGCCCCAAACATTGCTGCAACTGTTCTGTGTATCCTTTCACTCATTATCAGCCCGTAGGTAAATAGGAAAACGGCTAGTGCTACCGCTTCCATTGTTATCATGCTATCACCTCAGTACACTATCGTAGGAATCTCAAGATGCTGGATTATTTTGAGAACAACAGGACTCAAGGGGGATGACTTGGT
>NZ_JBMXHE010000077.1:0-34142 GCF_053987695.1 Palaeococcus sp. (in: euryarchaeotes) | reverse complement strand
GAAAACCCAGGCAACGAAGTTCTCGGTGAAGTCCACCCACGACGTCAAGATGAGCCTCGGAATGAAGGCGGTCATGGGCAACAAGAAGGCCGCCTACGCTGAGGTCAACCTGAAAATGAACATGGGCTTCAAGCTCCAGAGGGAGAGGGGACGGAGCTACGAGGAGAGCATAACCTACGGACTCACCTCTGACATGGGTGACGGAGCGCTCTACGTCACCACGGACTACGACGTCTACGAATTCCCGATAATAAGCCCGCCGGAGCTGGCGGTGGTAAACGGCGAGCAGCAGTATATACTCGTGACGGTTCCCAAGGGGCCGCCCCACGTCCACTTCCAGAACTACAAGTCGGACCTCCACGAGATTGGCGACATAAACACCTATCCGGAGAACCTGAACGAGCTGAAGAACTATGAGCCCGGAAATCTTCTCAATATGTTCACCATGGAGGTCGGGCAGGTTGGAAGTTCCTAAGAGAGGGCCGTCAAGGAGCTGGGCTGGACAAAGAGCAGGAACACCTTCAACGTCGGCGTTTCCCTCGGTATTGGAGGGGGCTACACCTCACCCACTTCCAGCCTTGATATAAAGATGGAGGGAAGCTATGGATACGAGCGCGTGACCACCCACGAGGTGACCGTTTCCAACGAGACCAGCGTCAAAGTTGTCTACGAGGGCGGCATAAGCGACCCGAGCATGTGGTACAACGCGACCGGCGTTATCTACCTCGACAGCGAGGACGGACATCTGGTTCTCGACTTCCTCGTGCCGAGTAAGGGAGAGCACTACGTGACTAGAAGCCAGAGCCCGATATTCATAAACCTCGGCCTCTTCAAGATAAACTACCAAACCCTGCTGCTCATGAACAAGCCCCCAGAGTGCTCGATTTCAGCTTCTCCAAGCTCGGGGAAGCTTCCGCTCGAGGTGGGCTTTGCTCTGAACTTAAACGACCCGGAGAACGGCTCCATGAGATGGAATATTGACTTTGGAGATGGCCATACGACTGAGGGCAACGGCACCGAAGTTAGGCACACCTACCGCGAAGAAGGAAGCTACAAGGTTTCCCTGACCGTCTACGACCCCTGGAACGCCAACGCAACCTGTACGGCAGGGATAAACGTTAAACCGAACGAGAAGCCGATGGCGCTCTTCAGCTACTCGCCGGCCGAGATCAAAGCCGGGGATGAGGTCAGATTTACGGACAGTTCAACCGACCCCGATGGAAGCGTTGCCAAGTGGAGCTGGAACTTCGGAGATGGAACGACATCAGCCGACAGGAATCCGAGGCACACCTACACGAACCCCGGCTCGTACACCGTAATGCTAACAGTCGAAGACGAGAACGGACTGAAAGGAACCTATTACAAAGAGATAATCGTCGAACCCATGAACTACCCACCGACGGCGGACTTTACATTCCTGCCAAAGGAACCAAAGGCCGGAGAGGAGATAAGCTTCGCAGACAAGTCCTACGACAGGGACGGGAACATAGTAAGCTGGAGCTGGGACTTTGGGGACGGGAGCACATCAAGCGAGGCCGAACCGGTTCACGTTTACACGAGTGCTGGAAACTATACTGTAACGCTTACTGTCAGGGATAACAAAGGTGGCAAAGACGTGAGGAGATTCACACTCATGGTATCTAAACCCATGGAAACATACACTGCAACTTCAACAACAAGCCAAACCACTACGACTACAAATACAAAAGAGACACAATCCCAATCCTCTATCTCAACAAGCACATCAGCTACATCATTAACTCAAACGCAACAAACATCAAGCTCAAAAACTCCGACTTCGACAGCCGGAACGTGTGGAGTTGGTGCCTTTTTGGCTTTTGCTCTTGCTCCATTGCTTTTGAGAAGGAGAAAATGAATTTCTTTTTTTATTTATTTCTCCCTGACTAATGCATGGTCAATAGTGTTGGGGCCTTTTATACTGCTCGTAAAAGAAGGACAAAACTACATCATTGTCAAACACGTCACAATTATCCCAACAGTATTGCATGATCAATGGACAATGTTATATACTTTCTCATGCAAAATTTGGAGAGGTGAAGGACATGAAGGATAAACTTCCAAAAGGTATTCTGGAAAACCTTTCTCCCGGTGAGGAGGTTCTCTATGCAATAAGGAAGAAGTTCAGCCTTGAAGCAAAGCCAAAATGGCTCGTTGTGACGGATAGGAGGATTATGTACATAGATGAGAAAATTCTTGGAAGGTATGACCTGACTGCAATTCCCTATGAGAAGCTCGAGCTCGTTTATGTTAAGGTTGGAAAGGTGTCATCGGAATTTTTAATCAAAAAAGAGGATGGTAATGAGATTAAACTTCAGAGGATGGATAAAGATGAGGCGAGGAATGCCATAGAGGCTATAAGGGATGCGTTGAACGAAATTGCTGTCGAGCCTGTGAGCATTGAAAGAAAGAAGCACCTTATGAGTGAGGAATGGATTATCCACAAACCGAAGGAAGTTGTCAGCAGGAGCATAAGGATGGAGGCGAGGAGAACTGTGAGCAGGAAAGAGGAGGATCCTCTTGAAAAGCTCAAAAAGCTTAAAGAGCTCTATGACATGGGTGTTCTCTCCCAAGAGGAATATGAGGAGAAAAGGAAAAAGCTCTTGGAGCAAATTTGACATTTAATGGGATGAAAATTAATATATGTGCATGTACTAATAGGAAGCATGAACGAGAGGCAAAAGAAAATTCTAATCTTCATGCTCCTTCTCATTCTTACGGGCCCCTTTGCCTTTCTCTGGTTAGCCCTCATAGGACGCAGAGAGAGCGGGGAGGTTAAAATTGAAGTTGAAGATGTGAAAGAAGAGGAAGATGAATTCGAATGGAAGAGCATCTGGGATGAGGATTAGTTTCTCCTAAATGCTAGGGCAAGTAGTGCAATAGCCAGGCGCATGTTGCACCTGTTTGATAAGGCTCCTCTCTAAGCAATACCGTACCATTGCTCCTCCCGTAGAGCGTGATGTTTAGGGGTTCGAGTTTTCCATTTTCTTTTGAAAGCCGGGGCAGGGGTGCGGTAAACAACCCAACGCTGAATCGAGTAAATTATTTGAGAAGGCAAGGATTCTTCTAAGAGGTCGCTACTGGTGAAAGAAGATTGCTATTACCGATCTAAACTGAGCAAGAGTGGTGCAAAGAAGAATAGGAAACTAAAGAGAATGCATGGGAAGGCAAAACTTCAAGCCAAACACCACATTAACACGGGTGTAAGGCAAACTGTCAGGAAACTCTACGAGCTGAGAGTTTCGAACTTGGGCGGTTTGTTCGTCCAAAGCTGGCCGGAGACCCGGCCAGAGGGGTTCAGAGAACCCTTTTTCAAGGGTCCCCTAATGAAATCCTTCAAACCTCCCCTCGCAAAGGGGAGGAGGTCATTTCTGTATTTCATCAAGCTTCAGGGTTATGTATTCCCCTTCTATCTCCGCGCTGGATGCTTTTATGACTTTCAGCTCAAAACTGCAATTTCGTTTGTTCCATTTCAGAACAGTGGTGCATATCTCCTCCATAAGGGGGATTACGAAGGGATGTTTGTCTTCAACAGCTCTGTAGTTTATGAAATAAAACGCTATTCTGCTCTTGTTTCCCACAAAGGTTGATATATTCTTGACGAGGCGCATACTCTCAACGGGATCAGCCATTATGAATAACTTGTAAATTCCCAGAACGGGGTTTATGAGGACCTCATCTTTGGGACGCCATTCATTGTATTTCTTCCCGTAGTACTTGAAATCAAGCATATACCTGTCGAGCTCAACCTTAGCCACAACATTTCCCACAGTTTTGGTTCCTCCGGCTTTAATCACGTCCATACTGTCGAGTCCTTCCCTTTGAAAGCCCATAATCTCCAAGCGGGTCAGGTACTCCCAGAATGTGTCTGCTATGTCGTCAACGAGAATTCTCATGTTATTTTTCTTGGAATACCTGTAGAGCAAAAAGAGGAGGACCTCCGGTGAGGAGTTAGATTCGTACTCAATCATCACAGTTTCTCCCGGTTTTAACTTTGAAATTATTCCCTCAAGCTCTCCCGCACTCATTGAGCCCACCGCTTTAATATGCGGCACGATTGTATATAAGGTTTTTTGAATATTATCTGAAAATTGAGGTAAAGAGTTGCGTTATCCTTAAATAATCTTTCCGAATGTTAAAACTTCTGGTGAAATAAACCCACCGATATCCTCACTTTCCTTCCCGAGTGCATTTATAGACTTTATGAGTTCAAATATATTCCCCACGAGCATATTGTCCTTAAATGGCTTTATCTCTCCTTTTTCCATGGCATATCCGAGCTCCACACTCAATGAGAAATCCCCGCTTACTGGGTTCGCAGTGTGCTCCCCAAAGACCTTTTTCACTATTATTCCATCTAATTCCTCAAGATTTTCCCTCTTTCCTTCAACTATGAGGTTGCTGCTTCCTATGTGGGGGGTGGTTCTGAAATCCCTGACCGCGTTTCCCGTGCTTTCCATCCCCATAAGTCGGGCATAGTATTCATCAAAGAGAAAATTCTTCAAAATCCCCCTCTCTATTAAAGGTGTCCTCCTGGAAGGATTGCCCTCTCCATCAAAAGAATAGCTTCTGATGCCCTTTTCAATTGTTGCATCGTCTATGAGGGTAAAAGAATCGCTCGCGATTTTCTCCCCGGGACTCGTAAAACGGGAGTGTTTGTGATACACATTGTCCGCATACATATTGCCCATCAATATCCTGATCAGAGAAGAGACCACACGGGGATCTAGGATAAGCTCCCCTTCAAAAGTATTCATCTTTTTGGCCCTAAAACTTAGCTCTGCATCTTTAAGTGCCCTTTTTAACCCTTCATCGAATACTTCATATAACTCAGGGAGCATTCGGAATGATTTGTAGTAGCTTCCGCTGCCATTTTTGATACCCTTCCTCTTTATGATGTATATATTGAGACTCCCCCCTGTGCTGGCTTCTTCCATTCTAATGTCATTAGAGTTTGTAATGCCGTCAACAGAATGCCCGAAAGCCAGAGCCCCCGAAAGAGTGTATTCATTTCCTATTTTCTCTTTGAGCTCTACTTCCTTTTCCAAGAAGAGTTTTGCACATTCCAGAGCATCCTCGAACTCCATCTCTTCGATACGTTTGTCATAAATCCCTTTAACCCTTTTGATCCTTCCCCCATTTGCAAATCCCAAGAAAGGGACCTCGCTTATCTTTGCAAGTTTTATGGTTCTGTCCACAAATTCCTCAAGCGTTCTTCTACTATGATTAAGTCCCGTTATATACGAGAAGCCCTGTCTGTTTTTGTAGCCTATCCTAAGCCCTATACCTGAGTGATACTTTCTCTGGGCTCTCTCGAGATTTCCGCGCTCAATTTTAAATGAGCTTCCTCTCCCTGTTTCCCAGTATACCTCCCACTCAACATCTCTCTGCTCCAGTATCCTGACCAGATCGTCTATCATGCTCTCACCGTTAAGATTTGCCCAGCTACTCATTTTCAATGATCCGGTTATAAACTTTGAGAAGCCTTTCGTACATGTCCTCCTTTATATCGCCCAGCTCTCGAAATATCTCCGCAACTTCCTTTTCGCTTGTCATGGAGCTGAGCTTCCTGTATATGTCCCTTCCAAGAATTTCCGAAGTGAGTGCAAGTGCTAGGGCGTCTTCAATGTCCTTGCTCTCCATCATCTTTTCGCAGAGGGGTAGAGTATCCAGTGGAGGAGCATTAATTTTCAACGGCTCCATGTTTGGGTAGAGCTTTTTGAAGAGTTCCCTTATCTTTTCGGCATGCTTTCTTTTTTCCTTTGCCAGATATTTGAATTCATCCACTATTATGCCCTCAAATCTGCTGGAAAGCCACTCGTAGAGCTCCTCACTGCATTCCTCAGCGCATATGGCATAACTCAAAAGTTCATATCCATTCAGGTTTTTCAAAAGATATTCTACATCCTGTATTATGTCGATATCTATCTCCATATCCCACACCTGGGGTTAGTTCAGCTAATGGGTATATACGCTTTGCTTTGGCAAGGTATATTAAATCAATCCGCCCACGAGAGCCCTTGTGAGTACATGGGGACCTCCATCATCCACGGAAACCCACTGTCCCTTTCCGCAGTAGCCCGGAAACTCGATTTTCAGGTCCTTTCCAATGGCCCTTATGTTTTTCAAAATATCGAGAATCTTGCCTGAGAGAGCGACATCCCGAATTTGTGCCTTTATCTCCCCGTTTTCAATTAAATATCCTTCTTTTGCCCCAAACATGAAAGTACCGTTTGCTATATCAACTTCACCGCCTTTATCTCCGATTAAATAAAGGCCCTTTTTCACTTCGCCGAGCATATCTTCGAAGCTCCATTCTCCGGGCTCTATGTATGTGTTGCTCATCCTCACGATGGGCTGGTAGTTGTAATTTTGTGCTCTCCCATGTCCATTGGGCTCAAATCCCAAAACTGCAGCGGTTTCTCTATCGAGGAGGTACTCGTTTAAAACTCCGTTTTTTATTATCTCCACACGTTTTGCCCTTATCCCTTCATCATCGTATATATAACTCCCGAACTTCCCCTCCAAAGTGGGGTTATCCACAACGGTCAGTCCCTCTACCCCGATCCTCTCTCCAAGCTTCCCCTCCAGAATGCTCTCCCTATTTTTTACGGCATCTCCCTCACTAGCATGACCGAGGGCTTCGTGTATGAAAACTCCTGTGAGCTCCGGATCCATTATAACATCGAATTCTCCCGATGGTGGCAGTTTAGCCTTTAGGAGACTCTCAGCTTTCTTCCTAACGAAGGATGTCCAGTGCTCAAGATCAATGTCTTCTATGACCTCCCATCCTCTGGAACCTCCAAAAATTTTCCAATACGTCTGCATATTGCCACCCTCTTTTGCAGCTGCAGAGAAGCTCAATCTTATCCTCGGTACTACCGTTTCAATCTCACTTCCAACCGAGTTAAAGTAGAACTGCCACTTCTTTCCCTCTCCATATCCGACCCTTCTATTTACCACCTTTTCTCCCATTAGAAGTCTGTCAATTTCCTTGACGAGCTCCACCTTTTCCTCCAGGCTGATATCCTCAAACTCCCTTCTCTCCTTCAGGTATGCCCTATCCTTTATGGGGTCTCCTTCATAAACTCTGGAGCTTCCCTTATTGTTCTTTGCTATTTTCATTGCTGTTTCTATGGCTTTTTCGGCTCTTCTAATATCATTTGCCGATGAAAAGCTCCATGAGCCGTTGAAAGCCCGAACGCCTATTCCAATCTCGATGTTGGAGGATAGCTCTTCAAGCTGTGAGTTTTGCATTGATAATGATGTTGCATTTATCTTAACGATTCTAACTTCGTAATAGTCAATCCTATGCTTCTTTGCAAGCTCTTCGGCTCTTTTCATAAGTCTCTCCAGATCCATACTCTCACCACCATAGGTGTGCAGAGGAGTTAGTTTTAAAACTTTTTTACATAGTACTGACCTTTCGTTATTAACCTTTGGTTAGGAAGGAAAGGTTATATACCTTTACTTTTGTAATGATGTTTGTAAAAAGGTTTTAAAAGGTCTTAATCCCAATCTAAAGCGAGATTAAATTGAAAGAAACCCGGATAGGTTTATAACCAAAGGTTGGAGGGAGGAACAATGAGTTTCATCATTGTATTCATGTGGTCATTTGTGCTCTGGTTGGTGCTCACGGCAGGCACGAAAGGCATGTTGTGGAGCCCTGAGGAGCTTGCAGCGGGGGTTATATTCTCTTCAATTGTGGCTTATTCCACGAAGAACATCGTGGGTGAAAAAGCGAGCAGGTTTTTAAATCCCTCAAAGTGGCTTGGATTTGTAGTTTATTCAGTAGGTCCCCTCTTCTGGGGTATGGTGAAAGCTAACCTTGATGTTGCCTATAGAGTAATAACCGGCAAGATAAAGCCGGGAATTGTAAGGGTTCCAGTGGATTTGGAGAATGAAGCCCAATATACAATTTTGAGCAACTCAATAACCCTGACACCCGGCACACTCACCATCGAGGCATGCCCCGATGAGAAGGCCCTCTATGTTCACTGGATAAACGTAACGGAACCGGAGCCCCAGAGCTCCGAGGTCATAGCGGGTTCATTTGAAAAGTGGGCGAGGAGGTTGGGCAAATGATTGTGGAAATTTTCTTCTACTCGGCGCTTGTGGTCATGATCGGAGCATTTTTTGCTCTGCTTAGGGTTTTCTTTGGTCCATCCGTTCCGGATAGGGTTGTAGGCGTTGATACTCTAAACACCCTCATAGTTGCGGGGATGGTGCTTCTAGGAGCAGCATACGACAGGACGATTTACATTGACATCGCCATAGTCTATGCTCTGCTCAGCTACATAGGCACCCTTGCAATAGCGAGATACCTTCAGGGGGGATTGGAGTGATTGAATACATGATTTACACCTTCCTCGCGATTAATATGATCTTCAATCTCTTGGGAAGCATTTCACTCCACAGGTTTCCAGATGTTTATACGAGGCTCCATGGAGCAACCAAATGCACGACATTTGGTACAATATTTGCAGTTCTGGCTGTGGTGGTTCATGCCCTCTATCAACTGAGGATTACAAATGATCCAAAATACCTCCAGATGGCACTTCACAGCGTGGTGGCACTAATTGCACTCCTTCTTACGAATCCAACGGGAGCCCACGCCATAGCAAAAGCGGCTCATCTGAGTGGTGTAAAGCCGGTGAAGGCTGTCATAGATGCTTATGAGAGAAAACTTGAGGAGGGAGCTCAATGAACGTTCTGAGTGTTGATGTGATCCTTCAGTTTGGACTTTTAATTGGCATATTAATTTCGGCTTACTTAACGATTTCATTCAGGGATCTGCTCAGTGCCGCTTTAGCTTCAGCTTCGATGAGCCTTCTTTTGAGCCTTGAGTTCTATTTGCTCCATGCCCCTGATGTTGCCATAGCCGAAGCGGCAGTCGGTGCAGGGGTTGTCACGGCTATAGTTGTTTATGGTATTGCTAAAACGGAGAGATGGGAGCGTGAGGTACCATGAAGAGAACCTTTGGAGCTCTGGCGTTGCTCTTCATACTGGGCGTCCTTCTCATAGTTGCTCATCCAAATTATGGTTTAAAATTTGGCCTGGGCGGTAAAGAGTGGCAGGGACACCGCTACACCGACCAGTACTATATAGAGCATGGAATTGAAGAGGTTGGAGGAACGAACATAGTTACGGACATAGTTTTTGATTACAGGGGTTATGATACAATTGGAGAGGCAACGGTTCTGTTTACGGCGATAGCAGGAGCAGTTGCACTCCTTAGAAGATGGAGGGAGGATTATGAGTGAGGATATGGGATTGATAGTTAAAACAATGGCGAGAGCGACTATCCCCCTAATTGGAATATTTGGTGCCTATGTAATTGCCCATGGACACATAACACCGGGAGGAGGCTTTCAGGGAGGAGCAACGATAGCCGGGGCCGGAGTGCTCTTTTTAATTGCCTTTGGATTGAGAGAGGCTGAAGAGCACTATAACCATAAGCTCTACTCAGTCCTTGAAGGTCTTGGAGGACTGACATTTTTGGGTGCGTCCATGCTCGGTTTAAGCGTGGCATTCTTCTACAATGTTCTCTGGCATAAAGGGGGTGTGTTCGCTGGAGAACCTGGAACGCTGCTTTCAGCGGGTTATCTCCCAATAATGAATCTTGCAGTTGGTTTGAAAGTCTTCACAGGACTTGTCAGTGCAATGATGGCGATATCCCTCTACAGGAGGTGGAAGGAATGATACCCCTTCAGTTCATCACGGCATTCCTCATGCTCTTCATGGGGTTCTATGCCTTCCTTTACAAGAGGAACCTGCTCAAACTTATATTGGCACTCGACGTAATAGACTCAGGAATTCACCTTCTCTTGATAAGCTTTGGATACCGGCTTGAAGATGGAACTCTCCCAACGGCACCTATCTACACGGGATATGAGACGCTAAAAGGAACACCCATGGTGGGCCCGATTCCCCAAGCGCTGGTGCTCACATCAATTGTCATCGGGGTTTGTGTGCTCGCCCTTGCAACCGCCCTTACAATTAACGCTTACAGGCACTACGGAAGCTTGGATATCAATAAATTAAGGAGGTTGAGAGGATGATGCTTCCTTTCCTAATCATAATCCCGCTCCTTGGAGCATTTTCAATGCCCATCATGAGCTTACTGGGAGAGAAAGCGAGAAATGCATGGGCTATACTGGTGAGCGCATTAACTTTGGGTGTTGCTTCCAAGGTGTTCTACGACGTGTGGAGCACCAGGCAACTGGTAGTCTACACCCTCGGTGCTAATACCCCTCTGGGGAAAGGTGTGAACTTCCCTATAAGGATCCTCTGGGAGGTCGACCTCTTTGGAGCATTGATAGCACTTACAATAGCATTTGTGGGCTTCCTTGCTGTGCTGTACTCCATCGAATACATGAAGCACGACACGGGGCTTGATAAATACTATACTCTTATCCTGACCCTTGAACTCGGAATGCTCGGCATAGTCATAACAGGTGACCTCTTCAACTTCTACGTGTTTCTTGAGATAATGAGCATAGCCAGCTACGCCCTCGTTGCCTTCAGGAACGACACGTGGGAGGGCATTGAAGCGGGTATTAAGTATATGTTCGTTGGTTCCCTAGCAAGCTCCTTCATACTCCTCGGTATAGCCCTACTCTATGGACAGTATGGAACCCTAACCATGAGCTATCTCGCTGTAAAGATAGCTCAAAACCCCACACTTGTGGGTAGGGTGGCTCTTGGGCTCCTGATGGGAGGTCTTCTATTCAAGAGCGGTGCCGTTCCTGTCCATATGTGGCTTTCCGATGCTCATCCAGCGGCACCGAGCTCAATAAGCGCCATGCTCTCAGGGCTGGTGATAAAAGCCGGTGGAATTTATGCCCTAACGAGGATAGCCTTCAGCATATACGCCACGAGCATAAACATAAAAACAGTGGGGTGGCTGGTGATATTTTTTGGATGTCTCACATTAATCGTTGGAAATGCTATGGCAGTCGTGCAGACGGATATGAAGAGGCTCTTCGCTTTTTCGAGCGTTGGACAGATAGGATACATTCTCCTTGGTATTGGAATTGGACTAGCCGCATACGGCACAAAAATAGGCGACATAGCCCTTGCGGGTGCGATATACCACACTGTAAACCATGCTTTGATGAAAGCACTCCTCTTCCTAACGGCCGGTGCGGTTTTGCATGAAGCCGGGACAAAGAACCTCAATGAGCTGAGCGGTATTGCGAAGAAGATGCCCTTTACAAGCTTTGCATTCCTCGTGGGTGCAGCTGCAATAGTCGGTCTTCCACCTCTGAACGGATTTGCGAGCAAGTGGTTAATCTATGAAAGCTCGGCACTTTACAATCCATTCCTCGCAGCGATTGCAGTTGCGGGAACCGCATTCTGTACCGCCGCATACGTTAGGGTTATATTCACCTTCTTTGGAGCACCCAGTGAAGCTGTGGAGAACGCAAAGGAACCAGGAAAAGCGATGATCGTTCCAATGCTGGTACTTATAACCGCCATAATCATAATGGGGCTTCTGCCATGGCAGATAAACGATAGAATAATGCTGCCTACGGTCGATATGCTCAAAGACCAGCTCCACTATGTGATAGCCGTTGTGGGGGGTGCTTGAAATGTTTGGATACTGGGATGCGCTCTATTTCATCTACGTTCTTTTAATCGGTTTAATAATCTCTTACCTTGTCTTTAAATGGGCAGAAAGGTCAAGCATGGGTACCAGAAGAACGGGAAATGGGACCAAAATATTCCTTAGCGGTGAGGATGAGGATAATGTTGTTCCTCAATTTGAACACTTGAAGGGCTATTTCACGGGAAGACACACAATGTGGGGTTTGATTAGAGGGATAAACAGGATGTTCATTGCATTCAGGAGAGAACACACGGGACTTCTCTCCGATTACGTTGCATATCTCTTCATAACCGTGGCTATAATTTTGGGTGTTCTAATCATATGGGGGTGAGAGAATGGAAGAAAGGAGAGAACTGGAAAGAAGGATTGCAAAGCTTTGCAGATACCTTGGGAGGTCGCCATGGGTTTTTCACGTTAACAGCGGCTCATGCAATGGGTGCGACATCGAGGTGATAGCGGCGCTTACACCAAGGTATGATGCCGAGAGATTTGGAGTTAAACTGGTGGGAACACCGAGACATGCCGATATTTTAGTGGTTACGGGGCCCATAACTGATCAAAGCCTTGAGAGGGTTAAACTCGTTTACGAGCAGACACCTGATCCAAAGGTGGTTGTTGCCGTTGGAGCATGCCCCACAGGCGGCAGTGTCTTCTTTGAGAGTCCATTTACAAATGCACCTCTGGATAAGCACATACCCGTTGATGTGTTCGTTCCGGGATGCCCGCCAAGACCTGAAGCTATATTGTACGGTGTTGTTTTGGGCTTGGAGAGATTGATCAAGAGAATTGAGGAGGGTGGCAAATGACTCCCGAGGAGTTTTTGGAGAGGATAAAGGAAAAATTTGATGTTGAGGCTCATATATCCGAGAACAAAATGCCGCACCCAAGAAGAAGGGTGTGGATTACCGTTGGAAAGGACGAGTTTAAGGAGCTTATGAGGCTTATAAAGGAGATTGATCAAAGAGCACAGTTCTCAATAATAATAGGCGAGGATAGAGGGGACTACCTGAGCGCCGAATATCATCTGGAGCTCTTCTACGAACAGGAGCCGAGCCTATCCATTATCGTGAGCACCTCATGTTCAAAGGAGGATCCCACATTGCCAACAATTACGGACATTTTCCCGAGCTCCCTTCCCTATGAGAGGGAGATTCAGGAATTCCTGGGAATATTCTTTGAGGGAATACCGGATCCGAGGAGGCTCTTCCTGCCCGACGACTTTCCGGATGGAATTTATCCATTGAGGCTTGATGAGAAGGGAATAAAGCCCGAGATGATCAAAAATGCCGGTCATCCCTATAATCTCAAGAAGGGGGGAGCGCAATGAACGAAAGGCTTGAATACTGGGTGAAAATTCCCGTAGGTCCAATTCATCCCGCTCTTGAAGAACCCGAAAAGTTCATAATAACCCTTGATGGGGAACGCATTATAAACGTTGACGTTAAGCTCGGCTACAACTTGAGGGGAATTGAATGGATTGCGATGAGGAGGAACTGGATTCAGGTTCTCTATCTGGTAGAGAGGATATGTGGAATATGCTCTTTCTCGCACAACCACACCTATTCAAGAGCCGTTGAGGAAATGGCCGGTATTGAGGTGCCTGAGAGGGCTGAATACATAAGGGCTATATTTGGAGAGCTTGAGAGGGTTCACTCCCACCTCCTGAATCTCGGGGTTGCAGGACATGCAATAGGCTATGATACCGTTCTTCACCTCACATGGCTCGCAAGGGAGAGGGTAATGGACATCCTGGAAGCGATGGGGGGTAACAGGGTTAACTATGCCATCAACATGATTGGAGGTGTCAGGAGAGACCTTGAGGAGAAGCACAGGCGCATGTTGCTCGATATGGTGAAGTATTACAGGGAAGAGGTTATGCCCAAGATAGAGGAAATCTTTCTCTATGACCCAACAATCGAGGCACGTTTGAGGGATGCGGGAGTAATTCCAAAGAGAATAGCAATTGAATACAGCGCCCAGGGGCCGACAGCAAGAGGAAGCGGTGTGAAAAAGGATGTTAGATACAATGAAAAGCTTGGTGTCTACCCTGACCTGGGTGTTAAGCCAATAACGCCCAAAGAATTTACGGGGATTATCAAGGGAGACGTTTTTGATAGAATGGTGGTTAGAGTGGGAGAACTCTGGCAGAGCTTGGATATAATAGAGCATGCCCTTGATCAGATGCCGGAAGGGAAGATTAAAGCTTTTGCAAAGGACAACATGGTGATCTTCAAACTCAAGAAAGCTGAGGGAGAGGGAATCGGGAGGTATGAGGCTCCAAGAGGCGAACTATTGCACTATGTAAGGGCGGAGAAGGGTAGAGATGGTCCCGCCAAGTGGAAGGCAAGGGAACCAACATTTCCAAACCTCTTTGCCGTTGCAAGGGCCCTTGTGGGAGAGCAGGTCGCGGATATTCCCGTTGCAATAGCATCAATAGACCCGTGTTTGAGCTGTACGGATAGAGTTGCCATTGTAGACGCTGAGACAGGAAAGAAGAAGATTTTAACCGAGGAAGACCTCCTGAGGGAGTCATATAAGAAAACAAAGGAGATCAATCCAAAGCTAAAAATAAAGCCTGAAAGAATTGGAGTTGGCTGCATGAGAGGTGGTGTTCTATGAACCTTCTTTATGCAACCCTCAGCTTAATCCTAGCATATTTTTACGTTTCAATTGCCTCCTTACTCTGGGAAGGAATCGATAGAAAATTGGTGGCAAGGATGCAGCGCCGTGTTGGTCCACCGCTACTTCAGCCATTCTATGACTTTTTGAAGCTTGCAAGCAAGGAGTCAATAATTCCAAGGAATGCCGGAAAGCTCTTTGAACTTGCTCCCGTTTTTGTGCTAGCGGTTTCAATAGCCCTTCTGGCATACACGCCCCTTGGCTTTACACCTCTCTTCAGCACAAAAGGGGATGTGATAGTTTTCATATACCTGCTGACCCTCATTGGGTTCATCAGGGTTTTGGGTGCAATAAACTCAGGCTCGCCTTATGCCCAAATTGGTGCCCAGAGGGAGATGATAATCCTGGTCTCAAGGGAAGTTCCAATGATGCTTGGATTGTTTGCCATACTGTGGCGTTTGAGCAAGCTGGGTGTTGAAAAACCATTCAGTTTGGCAACATTTTACGAGCACAACATATGGGAAATAGGAACACCCCTTTCGTTCATAGGGACCACAATACTCCTTCTTGTCTTTCTGGCATGGCTTGCGAGTGAGATAGAGGTGGGATACTTTAACATTCCAGAAGCAGAGGAGGAGATAGCTGAGGGTCCAATGGCAGAATACAGCGGAAGGCATCTGGCGCTATTCAAGCTCAGCAATTCCCTCAAGGAATTCATAAGTGCCAGCCTTGTGGTGGCGATATTCTTCCCATGGGGTATAGGATCGGTACTTGGGCTAACGGGAGTTGCAGCACTTATTGTGGATGTGATCTTTCATACTCTCAAAGTCTTTGCAGTCCTCTTCATTAGTATGAGCGTTTTTAGAGCAATAACTGGAAGGCTTAGGATTACACAGGCGGCTCAAGCATTCTGGCTTAGAACGCTTCCTGCAGCAATTTTGGGAGCTCTGCTACTTGCCATTGACATCTTGGAGGTGATAGCATGAAAGTTCCACCAACTCTATCCACGGTTCTCAGCAACCTCTTCAAAAAGCCCGCCACAAATCCATTCCCAAAGAAGGAGCCTATTCCAACTCCTGAAGGATTTAGAGGAAAGCTCGTCTATTATGTGGATAAATGCGTTGGTTGCAGACTCTGCGTTACAGTGTGTCCCGCTGGTGTTATAGAGTACGTTCCGGAAGTGAAGAAGGTAACCTTCTGGCTCGGGAGATGTGTGTTCTGCCAGCAGTGTGTGGATGTATGTCCAGTAAACGCCATTGAAATGAGTGACAACTTCCTCCTGGCAACCCATGATAAATATGATGACAATCTCAGGTGGCTTAAAGAGAATGAAGTGGAGGACCTCATAAAGGAGCAGCGCAGGAAGGAGGAAGTGAAAAAGCAGAAAGTAGAGGAGAAGGCTAAATAATTTCTTTTTTGTGCACTTTGCACCTTATTTTCTTCGTCTTTTCTATATCTCTGAATGAAAAAACATAATTGTCCCGTTGTTCCGAATTTTCTACATTTTTGCGATGGCATTGCCCGAATAACATTGCATGAAAACGGGAGCAATTCCGAACATCTTTCTGCTCTCTCCAAATCACCAATGAACTATTCTGTGCCCCCAAATTTGTTCATGTTCATTGTAGACCCCTTCATTGGCTCTATGTAAAGATAAATTCTCTTTATCTTTGTCAAATTTATAGTTTTTAACCTTTTGTTTTAGAAACCTATTTATAAGGTTTTCCTCAACCAGTAATTGAGCTTTGGGAAAAATACGTCTCCTATAGGTTTAAAACTTAAAGTTGAGGTGGGAAAATGGGATTTGCCGCATCCTTCCTTTGGTCGTTGATCGTTTACCTCGTGCTTACAGCAGGCTCGGGAGACATCTTGGCATGGAGCCCAGCAGAACTCATAGCGGGAGTCATTATCGCAGCGGTCATAGGATACGCCACAAGGAATCTCATGGACGAAAAACTCGGCTACTTCTTCAATCCGAAGAGATGGATATTGTTTATAGTTTATGCACTGGGTCCATTTTTCTTTGCAATGGCAAAAGCAAACTTCGATGTTGCGTACAGGGTCATAACGGGCAAGATAAGACCTGGAATAGTGAAGATTTCACCAAATTTAACCAGAGATGAGAGCAAGGTCCTGCTAGCGAACTCCATCACGCTTACTCCAGGAACATTTACCCTTGAAATCGATGATGAGGGCAATTTCTATGTTCACTGGATTAATGTTCCTAAAGGAAAAGAGAAGCCCTCACCTGAAGAACTCTGTGGATATCTTCCAAAATGGGCAAGGAGGATTGGAGAATGACCGCAATGGGGAGTTTTATGTGGGCTCTGATAATATTGCTGTTTTCAGCCATGCTTACGTTAATCCGGCTCCTCGTGGGGCCCACGATACCTGATAGGGTCGTTGCTTTGGATGCAATGACGACAACAACGGCAGGAGCAATGGTCATTTATGGCGTTATCACCAAACAGGCAGTCTTCATAGATGTTGCTTTGGTTTACGCAGTCCTGAGCTACATAGCCACGCTCTACATTGCAAGGTACCTGGTAAGAAAGAGGGTGGGAATGGCATGCGAATGCGAGGGTGAGGCGGTATGATAGAGTGGATCGTGGGAATTTTCCTGGCAATTGGAGTTATCTTCAATTTTTTGGCCAGCGTAGGGATTTTGAGATTTCCAGATGTTTACACAAGGATACATGCTTCAACTAAATGCACAACGTTCGGAACAATATTCATAGTGCTGGCAACAATATCCTACGCCATCTACTCCTGGAAACTGGAGCATGACCCTGCTTGGATAACAATTGCGATTCACTCTGCGCTTGTGGTTATATTTCTCGTCCTAACAAATCCAGTGGGAGCGCACGCAATTGGTAGAGCTGCCAGAAAATCGGGTATAAGACCATATGGTGCAGTTATAGACGAGCTGGAGGGAAGATTATGAACTTTGGCGATCTGTTTTGGGTGCTTCAAGTTCTAATAGGCATTGGGCTTTTGATTAGTGCAGGAGCCGCTATACGGTTCAAGAATTTAATCGCTGCCGTAATATCAATGGCTGTCTTTAGTTTAATACTCTCACTGGAGTTCTATGTGCTGCAGGCACCTGACGTGGCAATAGCAGAGGCCGGAGTTGGGGCTTGTTTGACCACGGCAATGTATCTTCTGGCTATAAAGAACACCGCCGATGAGGAGGTGATAGAATGAGAAAGGCACTGGGACTTTTTGCATTCATAAGCTTCACACTTTTCATATTGGCGGCGGCGATGAGCATAAGACCCTTCGGGGAGCCCGTTCATAGAGAGATGGACGACTACTTCATATTTCATGCCCAAGAAGAAGCTTCTGCAAACAACGTGGTTACGAGCGTCGTGTTTGATTACAGAGGTTTCGATACATTAGGTGAAGCGACGGTTCTATTTACAGCAGTTGCTGGCGTTTTAATGGCACTGAGGCATTATAAGGGGGTGAATTCATGACAACCACAATTATCAAAACTACGACGAGGATTTTAGTCCCCTTGATACTAGTCTTTGGTGCTTACATCATACTCCATGGACACCTCACTCCGGGTGGTGGCTTCCAGGGAGGTGCGGTCTTTGCAAGCGGTCTGGCACTTTTGATAGTGGCTTGTGAGAACGAGGTTGTTAAAAAGAGGTTTGAGAAGGTTCCCCTCAGTGCCCTTGAAAGCATAGGCGCCCTTGGTTTCCTCGGGATGGCTGCCCTTGGATTGATGGGATACACATTCTTCAAGAATGTAATAGCGAACAGCGGCTTCCTATTTGGAGGCAAAACACCCATAGGGATAAATCCGGGATATCTGAACACAGGAGGAACACTTTCCTACATGAACATATTTGTAGGTATGAAAGTCTTAGCAGGTCTTACGAGCATAATTTTGGTGTTCTTTCTGCTTTTAGGGGTGAAGGAAGATGAATGGTGACATAGTGGCTATCAACTTTCCGTTTATCGTGGTTGCCCTGCTCTTGGCACTGGGATTTTACACCATCGGCTTCAAGAGGAATCTGATAAAAGTTGTCATAGGTGTTGAGATCCTCGAAGGGGCAGTGAACATGTTCCTAGTGGCTTTAGGATATTCAAAAGGCGGATATGCTCCAATCTACACCCTCGCTCCAAAGGAATCCTTGAACAATATGGTGCTTCCGACACCTCAGGCACTAACACTAACGAGCATCGTTATAGGTGTTGCCGTCTCCGCTCTGATGCTTGCCTTTGCCGTTAACCTCTACAAGCACTATGGGACCCTTGACGTTACAAGAATGAGGAGGTTGAGAGGATGAGCAACTTACCGGCTTTAATGATAGCCGTTCCCCTATTTGGAGCATTTACAACACCTCTGCTAAAGAAGCGCTATCAGCTAGCCTCCCTCTGGGCGATAATCATCACGGGTGTAAGCGTCATTCTATCCCTTCTCCTGGCTCAGGAGGTTATGGATAAGGGAATAGTGATGTATGTCTTTGGAGCCGATAACGCTAACCTAGTGCTTCCATCGGGCTATAAGGTCCCCATAAGGATAATGTTTGAAATTGACGCAATGGGAGTATTCATGGCAATCTCCGCAACTTTAATGTCCTTCATTGGAGCTCTCTACTCGTACAGCCATGTTAAAATGGAAACAGGCTTGGAAAAGTACTATGCCCTCCTTCAGCTGCTTGAGGTCGGAATACTCGGCATGGTGCTCACAGGAGATCTGTTCAATCTCTTCGTGTTCCTTGAAATAGCGGGGATAGCAGGTTCAGCTTTAGTTGGCTTTAGGAACTACCGCGGAGAAGCAAGCGAAGCGGGAATTAAGTACCTAATAGTCAGTTCAGTTGCATCTTTGATGGTGCTCTTCTCAATTGGGCTCCTTTATGGACAGTATGGAAACCTCAACATGGCCTATCTGAGCAGGCAGATAGGCTTCAACACGGTTGACATGATTGCCCTCGGTCTGCTCTTCACATCATTTGCAATGAAGTGCGGTGCGGTTCCGATGCACTACTGGGTGCCCGATGCGTATACAGAAGTTCCGGCGGGTATAAATCCACCCCTGCTGGTTGCCACGTATGCAAGCCTCTACGCACTGTTCAGGGTGAGCTTTAGCCTGTTTGCTACAATAACATGGAATATGGCGAGAGTAGGTTGGGCAATGAGCATAATTGGAGTTCTAACGATGTTCATAGGAGTTACAATGGCGCTTGTACAGCACGATGTTAAGAGGCTCATGAGTTATCACGCTATCTCACAGACGGGCTACATGCTCTTAGGTGTGGGTGTTGGCTTGACGGTGCTCCACGATCCTCAGGCGCTCGCTTCCTATGGAAGGGATGCAATGGCTGGAGGAGTGTTCCACATAATAAACCATATCATCTACAAGAGCCTTCTCCTAATGACCGCAGGAGCTTTGTTCTATGTAACGGGGACGAGGGATCTAAACAAAATGGGAGGTCTTGCGAGAAAGATGCCCTACACGACGATAGCCTTTATAGTGGGCGCTGCCGCAATATCTGGTCTGCCTCCATTTAACGGATTTGCCAGCAAATTCCTGATATATGAAACTTCATATCGCTTGAATCCTCTGCTGGCTGTCTTTGCAATGGTAACGAGTGTCTTAACACTGGCTTCATTTGTAAAAGTGTTTGCTTCGGCGTTCTTGGGCCCACCGCTGGAGAAGTTTGAGGGCGCTAAGGAGGTTCCAAAACCAATGATAGTTGCAATGCTTATCTTGGCAGCACTATGTATACTCTTCGGTCTGTTCCCGAACGTCGTCTTAGATAAGCTCGTATATCCGGCAGTTGATGCTCTAATCAAATTTGCTCAATACCAGACATGGGGTGGTCTAGCATGAACTTCACTTTACTATCACCTTCGGGCTTTTGGAATCCTCTGCTCTGGATAGCTTTCCTCATAATATTCGCCATCATAGGCTACATAATATATGCCAGAGGAAACCCGGGCTACAAAAAGAACACCGAGCAGGTGAAACCCTATCTAAGCGGTAATGCAGAACCATCAAAGGAAGAGATAATGGTCAGGGCTGGAGATATCTACTGGGGATTCCTGGAGGCATTGAAGGGCTATTATGATGTTTTGAAAACAATGCACACAGGAGATATGAGGGACTATATACTCTGGTACCTTGGAGTGGGAGCTATAATCCTCTTCCTCTTGGTAGGAGGTGTTTGAAATGGGAAAACTGTACAGCTTTAAACGTTCCCTCTGGGTTTTCCATGCCTCAGGAGGTTCATGTAATGGATGCGATATCGAGATCATAGCCACACTAACTCCTCGCTATGATGCAGAGCGCTTTGGTATAAAACTCGTTGGGAGTCCAAGGCATGCGGATGTTCTCCTGGTCACAGGGGCAATTCCAAGGGACTTTGCCGATAAATTAAGGCGTATATATGACCAGATGTCCGACCCTAAAGCGGTTGTGGTCGTAGGAAACTGTGGAACGAGTGGTGGGCTCTTCTACGACTCCTACAACCTAGTGGGCCCAATTGACGAGATCATACCCGTTGATGTTTACGTTCCCGGATGCCCGCCGAGACCGGAAGCGATTATAGATGGGGTAGTGAAGGCATGGCTTAAAATTGAGAAGCTTGAGAAACAGCTGGAGGGAGGAGAATGACATTGAAGGCAGAAGAAATCCTGAATATTTTAAAGAACTCTCTCGGGGATGCTTTGATTGAACAGGAAATCAAAACATATTCACTAGGAGCATTAAGAAAGAGAGAATGTTCTGAGGTGTGGATTAAAATTGATAGGGGAGCATTCAGGAAGGCTGTGGAGGAAATTTTCAAGCTGGATTACCCTCATTTACACTTTATAACCGGTGAAGATGTAGGAGAAAACCTCGAAGTTATATACTCCTTTGGACTCTTTCATGGGCAACCGGGGAAAGAGATCAGTGTGGTAATTAAACTTGCCCTTCCAAAGAGTGAGCTTGTTCTTCCAACAATCACGGACCTCATGATGGGTGCAGAGACTAATGAACGTGAAATTAGAGAAATGCTTGGTGTTGAGTTTGAAGGACTTAAAAAGAAGAGGCATCTCTTCCTTCCGGATGACTGGCCCGAAGGAAAGTATCCTTGGAGAAGGGATGAGTTTGGAGTTGATGACATGATTAAGCACACCCACAAGAGCGTCAAGGAGATTAGGGGTGGTAAAGAATGACAAAGAGCCAATATTACATTCCGATAGGTCCAATTCACCCTGCATTGAAGGAGCCGATAAGGGTTGAAGCAAAGGTTGAAGGAGAGAAGATAGTTGAGGTTGATGTGAAGAGGGGATTTGCCCACAGAGGAATTGAGTACATGGGAATGAAGAGGAATGCAATTCAAGCGCTCTATCTCTCGGAGAGAATATGCGGGATATGTTCCATCTCGCACCCATATGCATTTGTTGTTGGAAGTGAAAAGGCACTTGGTATTGAGGCACCTCCAAGGGCACAGTACATTAGAACGATAATTGCAGAACTCGAGAGAATACACTCGCACATACTCTGGCTTGGAGTGGTCGCCCACGAGGTAGGCTTTGATTCTCTCCTCTTCTGGACATGGAAAGGAAGGGAGAAGGTGCTCGATGTCCTGGAGCTCATAAGCGGGAACAGAATAAACTACTCCATGTACATGATTGGAGGAGTTAGAAGGGATCTCAAGGAGAGCCACATAAAAGCTCTCAAAGAGATGATAGATTACTACAGGATTTTTAACCAAGAGATGAAGAACCTCTTTTTAGCGGATCCGGTCTATAAGGCTAGGACAAGGGGAGTTGCTCAGCTCTCAAAGGAAATGGCGCTTAAGGTGAATGCAGTAGGACCAACAGCAAGAGCTGCCGGTTTAAGGATGGATATAAGACAGGATATACCCTATGATGCCTATGCGGACATAGAGGTTAGAGGTATAGTTCCTCAGGATATCGTGGGAGAGGTGTACGGAGATGCCTACGATGCCACTCTGGTGAGAATATATGAGATTGATCAGAGTGTGGACATAATAGAGTACTGCATTGACAACCTGCCCGAAGGAAAAATAATGGCAATTCCAAATTACGTTGTTCTCCTGAGCAAGATAAAGAGAACCAAGGGTGAGGGTATAGGTGCCCATGAAGCGCCGAGAGGTGAAGTCATACACTACTTCAAGTATGATGGAACCAGGGATGGTCCGGCGGTCTGGAAGGTTGTGGCACCCAGCTATAATAACATAAACTCATGGGCTCCCCTGCTTTTGGGAGCTGAAGTTGCGGATATTCCCGTGGTTGTTGCGTACATCGACCCATGCATGTGCTGCAACGATAGAATAGCCGTGGTTAGAGACTCCAGCGGCAAAATAGTGGATAGTACGACACTCCACAGGATGGCGGTTGAAAAAACCATGAGGATTAAGAAAGAGCTGGGGGTGAAAAAATGACCCCTAATATCCTTGCATATGCCTTTGCGTTCCCTGTGCTGGGAATATTCATGGGTCTGGTTTACAAGGGTATTGATAGACGTGTATCGGCGAGACTCACCTCGAGGATAGGGCCCCCAATAAGGCAGCCCTTCTGGGATGTTGGAAAGCTCCTTCTCAAGGAGACTGTGGTTCCAGAGAATGCCGTCTCATGGTTGTTCAACGCAATGCCCTTAATAGCTTTGGCTTCATCAATGACCCTCCTCCTCTACATACCCTTTGGCGTTTTAAAGGCACCTCTGGAGGGATATGGGGATCTTATAGTGGTGCTCTATCTCCTGACCCTGCAATCCCTTGCAATGGCAATTGGAGGTTTTGCATCTGGAAGTCCCTTCTCATCCGTTGGTGCTCAGAGAGAAATGGTTCTAATGATGAGCTATGAAATGCCTCTGGCCACGGTTATAGTGGGATTTGCCTTGATTTACAGAAGCTTCTCATTGACCACAATAGCCTCAACCCCCGTTTGGAGTATAGTGGGTCCTATAGCTGGTTTGGGAGTTATAATGCTTTTCATAGCACTCCTTATAGTTACCCCAGCAGAGCTCGCCAAGCTTCCCTTCGATATTGCCGAGGCGGAGACAGAAATAGCCGAAGGTATGTTAGCTGAATACAGCGGAAGAAATCTCGCTTTGTTCTATCTCTCAGATGCAGTTAGAGGCTTTGCAATGGCGGCATTGGAAGTGGTTCTCTTCATACCCTTTACACTGAGCTCAATATTTAACCTAAACTTAACGGGAGCATCGTTATACACTGTTGAAGCCCTGTGGTTCCTCTTTAAGGTTCTAGTGGTATATCTACTTGCAGTGACCTTGGTTAGAACATCATTTGCAAGATTCAGAATTGAGCAGGCTTCCAGGATCTTTTGGGTTTACGTGAACATAATAGCCCTCGTGGGACTCGCACTGGTATGGATGGGGGTGTGAAGAATGGTCAACAAGATGATGTTCGTGCTCTTAAAGCAGGTCGTCAAAAAACCTTTCACAAATCCATTTCCAGTGAAGCACGCTCCCAAAAATGTCACCGAGCTAATCGAGAAGGTGCAGAAAGGGGAAGTTAAGATCAATCCTCCCGTTCCCCTTCCAGAGGAAGGATTTAGAGGCAAGATACACTACGACCCCGAGAGATGCATAGGCTGCCAGCTCTGTATAAAAGTATGCCCTGCGGATGCAATGGAATGGATACCCGAGCTTAGAAAGATACGACACTATGTTTCTAGGTGCATGTTCTGCCAGCTCTGTGTGGACATATGCCCCGGAAAGAAGTTTCCAGGGGAGGAGAAGAATGTAAAAGCCCTCAGTATGAGCAATGACTTCCTCCTTGCGGACTATGACAAGTACAGTGACAACCTCATAGAGGAGCCTCCCGAAGCCAAAGAAAAAGGCCTTTAACCCCTTTAACTTTTATCTCACATGACCAACGGGGAATATGTATAGAGGGACTCCATCCGTCCCTATGACCTCCGCTACCTGCTCATCGTGAAATGCTCCAACAGCCACAGTTCCAAGACCGAGGGCTGTTGCTTCTAAATATATGTTCTCTCCAATATGTCCCGCTTCCATATGAACATACCTGTAACCCCTCTCACCGTAATAGTTTGTGGTCCTCTCATAGAATGCGACCAAAATAATATCAACGGCGGCTTTTCCCACCCATTCCTGATCCAAGGCTGCCTTTTGAAGAGCCTTTCTAAAGTCTCCTTCCTCAATGAGGGCTATTGTGTGCTCGAAGGGATCATAGTGATAGATCCCCGCCTTCACTCCTTCCACGTTTCCCACCACAATGTAGATTTCAAAGGGATATGTTGCACCGGCACTCGGTGCGCTTCTGAACTTTCTTTTCTCTTCGGTTATTCCCTGAGATGCCCATAAGAGCTGTGAAAGTTCCTCTAAAGTTAGGGGTTTATTTTTGTATGTTCTTATACTTCTCCTTTTGGCTATTGCCTCTTCAACACTCATTTCCCCTTTAAGCCTCGGTTCGGGCAACTTTATGACCTCACCACTATATTCCGCTTTTTTCCTCTTTTCAATTGGCTCGTACAGGAATAGGACAGAAAACAGAATGATCACAACTACCACCACATATACAATTTTTTTGTGTTCCATGTTTATGAATTATCTTTCATCCTATTTAAGTCTTTGAAGCTTACGCATTTCATAAATCCGGTATAATTGCGATATGTGTACAGTTTTATCCTTTTTTACGAGCATTATCAAAAGCATTCTCTTTCTAACACTACCTAAACCTGTCCAGAAAAGGATATATACCCACTTGCTGAATTCATGAATGGTGATTCTCGTGAAAATCCCAGAAGACGTTAGAAAGGACATACCACTTACCCGGGAGGTAATATACTTCGATAACACGGCAACTTCCCTAACGCCCATCCCTGTAATCGAAGCCATGGATGAATATTATCTAAAATACAGAGCTAACGTGCATAGAGGAGTTCACCGTCTCTCCCAAAAGGCAACTCACGAATATGAAGAATCGAGGGAAATTGTTGCCAAATTCATAGGTGCAAAGTTTGAGGAGATAGTTTTCACAAAGAACACGAGTGAAAGCTTAAACATGGCTGCTCTCGGGCTTGAGGGAGTTTTCAAAAAGGGAGATAAAATAGTCACCACTCCCTATGAGCACCACTCTGATTTACTCCCTTGGCAGAGGCTTGCTGAAAGGCTCGGTCTCAAGCTTGAGTTCATAGAGGGCGACGATGAGGGCAACCTTGATCTGGCCGATGCTGAAAAGAAAATTAAAGGGGCTAAGCTCATCGCTGTCCAGCATGTCTCCAACGCCCTCGGTGTCATCCACGAGGTGGAAGAGCTCGGGAGGATGGCAAAGGAGGAAGGTGCCATATTCGTGGTGGATGCCGCCCAGAGCGTCGGTCACATGGAGGTGGATGTTAACAAGCTCCACGCTGACTTTCTGGCATTCTCGGGCCACAAGGGCCCCCTGGGGCCCACGGGAATAGGTGTGCTCTACATAAGGGAGGAGTTCTTCGACACATTTGAGCCACCACTGATAGGCGGTGGAACGATTGAAGATGTTAGTCTAGGGGAGTACACACTTACTCAACCTCCAGAACGTTATGAGGCGGGCACTCCAAATATAGGTGGAGCAATAGGTCTCGCTGCTGGAATAAAGTATGTTGAAAAGATCGGGCTCGATAAAATCGAAAGGCAGGAGCACAAACTTGTGAAGCGCATCACAGAAGGCTTAACCGAGCTTGAAGTTCCATGGTATGGCCCGAGAGACCTTAAAAAGCACGCCGGCGTTGTGAGCTTCAACGTTCCCCCGCTTCACCCTCATGACGTCGCCGCCGTCTTGGATGAGCACAAAATCATGGTGCGCTCCGGTCACCACTGTGCTCTGCCCGTTATGAAGAAGCTTGGCATAAACGGAACAGTTAGAGCTTCGTTCCACGTCTACAACAGCCTTGAGGAGGTTGAAACCTTCTTGAGCGTCATGGAGGAGCTCGTTAAGAGCTTGCGTTAGTCTTTTCTTTGCTTTTTTCGAATATCTTCGAACGTACTACGGATTCTTGCATTCAAATCTTGAAGATTGCAGATCAGAGCAAATCCTGGAAGATAACACCGCTTATATGAAGCGCGTTTTGAGGAAGTTTTAGCGGACTCAGGTTTTCTGTCGTTTAAAACTTCTGTTTTTCCTGTACATTTCGTATTTTTAAAAATTGCACCATTTATCTTTCTCTGTTCGCCTCTGGAACGATTTGAAACGTTCTTTTCACCGGGTTCCTAAAATAGATGAAAATCCTACTTCTAATCGGTGATCCATATGAGATGGAAGGTCTGGGTGTTGATAGGGTTGCTCGTCGGGAGCCTCATCCCGGCGGGTTTGAGCCTTGCGGATGAAAATACGAGCGTGCCTTCGGAGATCGACAACGCAACTCAAGAACAGACTATAGCCGAACATATTGTGGATACCCTTACAAAACTAAGCACAATAACCGAGAGATTAATGAGCAACATAACACTTCCCGAGAACTCGAGTATCATGGAGCATTATACGCTAGCCGAGCAGTACAAGGATAGTGCCATGGGCGCCTATGAGAACGGCGACTATTACACCACAATACTGGACGGGCTGACCGCAATGCATCATTACAGGGTAGTCCTCGAGAGCCTCAAGGAAGGTAGAGAGAATCTGCGGGACAGACTTTTTGAGGAAGTCAAAAGAATGGAGGGCTACTTCAAAATGGCAGAACATATAATAATCGTTGCACAGAAGCAAGGTATTGACGTAGGAAATGCTCCCGAGCTCCTTAATGAGACCAGAGAAGCATACAAATCCGTGCTTGAGGACATAAGGGCAAAAGACTTTGCAAAAGCGCAGGAGGATTTACAAGTTGCAAGGGAGAAGAAAGCCATGCTTGATGAGCAGCTTAAGAATTTAAAGGAGCAGCTTGCCTATGAAAATGCAGACAAAGTGGTTAAAGTGTTCTTAAGTAAAACAGAGAAAGGGATAACAATAGCGGATAAGGCTATAGAGTTTGGAAAGGAGAAGGGAATGGATGTAAGCAGGCTCGAAAATCTGACGGAGCAAGTAAAAGCGATATATGATGAGGTAAACGGGCTTGCACAGGAAGAGAAGTGGGAGGATGCTTTGAGCGTTATTCAAGAAAACAGCGAAACTATTAGGGAGTTTTCAAAGGCAGTGAGCTTTATACAGAGAAAAGCCTATGAGCGGCAGGTTGAGGAAAAAATCAAGGATGTAAAGGCATTTCTCAGGGAGCTTAACAGCAGGATCCAGAAGGATGGAAAGGCACTTAAGGAGCTCAAAAAGGAAGGAGTTGATACCAGAAAAGCCCAGCTTCAACTTAAAGTTGCTGTACAGGAAACTAGACTCGGCATTGGGCTCTTGAAGCACAAAAAACCAATGCAAGCCAAAGCACACTTTGCGATTGCTCTGGATATGCTTCACAGGGTTGATGAGTTCATCCTCTGGCATGCATGAACTTTCTTTTTCCCTTTTTCCCAAATCTTTATGAATATTCTTTCATAATCTTTCTATGGTGATATTATGCTGATAGCGAAGCCGTGCACGAGCATGAAGGCCATAAATATAATCCCTGAGGAAAAGTTTGATCTGGATTTGGAGGAGGTTTGCGAGTGCCTTGCTAGGAAAGGCTATCAAATAAAGCGGGTTACACGCTTTTTGGCTCTAGTGAGGAAGACTTACGACATAAGCATATTTCCGAGTGGCAAAGTAATAATTAAGGACACGAACGATAAGGAGGAAGCCCTAGAAATCGCACTGGAAATCTACGAGTGCATGGCTGGTTATAAGGTGAGCTGAGTGTTCGCTCCTGAAGAGCTGAAGAGGGAGATAGAGAGGATTAGAAGAGAGAACGGCTTTGAAGTTGTTCCCTTTGTGATAGAGGACGTTATCTATGATGAAAGCGAGGGCAGGTTATTCATAATAGGGCAGGATAGAGCTGATAAAAGTGCCATAATCGGGAACAGCTTTGTAATTGGGAAGCTCAAAGAGAAGCTAGGTGTAAAGCAGATTACCGTCTATTCGAATTTGGATCTCCTTTTAAGAAAGCGGGAACTTGAAAAAAATATGAACCTGATAGAAGGGACTTTCCTGGAGTTTTTAATCCCACTGCTGAAGGCCGAACTCAACTATCCCCCAATGAGATGGCCCGAGATCAAAAATAATGGAAAAGCCCTCGTATTTTTGAGCGTGTATGCCGATGCCCTAGTTGGCTTTGCCAGAGCTTTTGGATTGGAGCCTTTAAAAGTTGGAATACGCCATTCCTTCCCCCATCTGGAGTATGAGCCGATAGAGGGCACTCCGAGAGAGATATTCTTTCCCGATGAGGAGAAGCTCCTGGGAATCGCGGAGGAGAGGGATTTGAGAATAATCATAGCCGATTTTTCCTTTGGGGTTAAATTTGCCGGAGATATGGCATTAATAAACCCTATGCGTCTCCTTCAAATTCCCCACTTTAGGATCAAACACATATTTGGCTTCAGGTTCCCTGCATACACCCATCTGGACAAAAGGGCAGCCCTTGACTTCTTTTTAAAGCTAGCCGATGATAACCTTCTGGAACCAACGGATGGAGCCAATTTAATATGGAAGGCATGGAAAAAGGGAAAGGGAAAAGTTGGAATTTAGAATTTAGAACTTTAGAACTTCAGAATTTAGAATTTCAGAACTCTCGCAAGCACTATAAGCGGATCCCAGACCGGGGCGAATGGTGGTGCGTAGGCTAAATCCGCAAAGAAAAGTTCTTTTGTCGTGAAGCCTGCTTGAATCGCAATTGCAAAGGCATCTATCCTCGGGAGTATCTCCGCTCCAACAGCTTGAAGTCCTAAAAGCTTCTTGCTTTCCTTGTCAATAACAGCTTTAAGCCATATTCTCTTTGATCCGGGATAATAATGTGGTTTTGTCCCCGCTTTTATAAATGCACTCTTAACGTCATAGCCCTCTTTCAGCGCCTCCTGCTCCGTGAGCCCAACCTTTCCGATTTCCAGATCCATGAACTTGGTTATGGAAGTTCCAAGAACGCCTGGAAAAGTTATTTCAACTCCAGCTATGTTACTTCCCGCCACATAACCCATCTTATTGCCTGGCGGAGCTAATGGTATCCAGACCCTACGTCCCGTTATTAAATGTTTCGTCTCCGCAACATCTCCAGCTGCATAGACGTTCTCCACGCTCGTCTGCATCCTTTCATTGGTCCATATCGCTCCGGTCTCACCTATTCTAACACCAAGTTCCTTTGCGAGCTCTATATTGGGTTTTATTCCGGTAGCTATTATAACGAGATCTGCCCTGTATTCCCCTTCATCCGTGATGACCTTCTCGACTCTTTCATTTCCTTCAAAACCCCGTGTGAGTTCCTCCAACCTTAAATTTAGATGCTCCTTTAGTTTTTCCTCCACTATCTCTGTTATCTCTTTGTCAAAGGTCTTCCTCAGGACGCGCTCGCTTCTTCCTATTAGTGTTACGTTCTTTCCCTGAGCCGCAAATGCCTCCGCCATCTCCAGGGCTATATATCCCGTTCCGATAACTGCGACATCCTCAACTTTATGCTTTTCCATGTACTCCCTTATTGCAACGGCATCTGGAGGAAGGTCGGCGGTGAATATTCCCTCAAGCTCACAGCCCTTTAGAGCTGGAACTTGGGGAGATGCGCCGTTTGCGAAAACCAGGTAGTCCCACCCATATTCTCTTTCTTCCCCCTTTTCCCTAACCCTAACTTCGCCCTGCTCGACCTCCACGACCTCCGCATTTATGTGGAGATCTATGCCCCTCTTCTCTATGAAAAATTCGGGAGGATAGTGCATGAGCTTTTCCTTCGGTGAAATCCCCTCGACAACGTAGGGAACGCCACACGGGGCGTGGCTAACCCATTCCGTCGCTTCAAAAACCTTAACATCCCACTCAGGTTTCAGTCGCTTGATGCGGGAAGCGGCACTCATTCCCGCAGCTCCTCCTCCTATGATAACAACACGTTTCATTTTCACCACCGGGAAAAGTTGTTAACCAAAGGTTAAAAAAGTAGTGGCAAAATTTAAACTTTCAGGGGAAGCTTCACATAATCCAAAACGCTCCCCCGGGCTTTCCTTATCTCAACGTGTTCCACTAAATCCTTAAATTTTCCTCCGAGGAGTCCATCTCCAATTATCGCACTCCCCTGCGCCGCTTCCTTGGCTTTTCCTTCAAGGCCCTTCTGTTTAACAACAGGGATATCAAAACGCTCCTCAAACAAATCTTTAACATCTTTTCTAAGTTTCTCTATGCGCATAAGTCTTCCCGAGAGAAGTATCTCCCTCGGCTTCTTGATTATGGCGAGCTCGCTGGCTATTGCTTTCAAAAATCCATCCTTCATGGCTTCCCATGCCCTGGCAAAGGGTTCCTCATCAAGCCTCTCGACGAATTTTTCGGGAGTTAAAATTTCATCTGCCGCTATTATGGATGCACCTCCCCAGAACAGGTGCCATTTCTTGATTTCCCCCATTAAATAGGCGACCTCTCCATCCAGGGCTCCGCTGTTTACAAATGCAGGACCCGGAAAGATCGTTCCTCCAATACCCTCGACTATCCTCCCCTTATCGACAGCGCCGGCGAAGTTATATCCAAAACCAACCTCAAGAAGGGCGAACGAAACATCCCCATAGGGAATTCCCAAACGATTTGATTGATCATAGATTCCCAGAAGGGTTATGGCCATTTTATCCGCAGTCCCCATATCAATTTTGTTGTATTTTCTCCATTCGGGAACGGTTGGAAGGTGAATTATGCCCGGGATAAACCACACATTCATTCCCTTCTGTGCCATCTCGCTTACCATCTCTTGAAGACCTATCAGGACAGGAATTTTCTTCATTTCCTCCTCCCGAACCAGCGTCATCTCAAACCTATCCCTCTCGTTGATCTCACTTATATGTTTGAGCGGGATTCCGTACCCGGAGGGTCCTATTATTATATCCGCGTTGAACTCCTCAATGCTTCTAACAATCCTGCCCGGATCTTCTGCCACAACTTCACTTGAAAAGCTCAAATCAAGCCTTATCCTCCCATCTTCAAGCCCTATCACATCAAAGCTCCTCGTTCCCGGATCAACGCCTATAACCCTCATTTGACCACCGGAGGTAGAGGGAAGAAAAGAATTATAAATTTAATCCCGCTTTTTTCTAACATAGTACCTTCCTTTGACCTTTACCAGAGGGTAGACCTCTCCCTCTTTGAGCTCCATTTTTGGCTTCTCCATCTCAAACGTTTCGTACGTTCTCATGTCCATAAACTGGGCTTCTTCGGGTGTTATGCTCGTCACCATTGCATTCATCTTTTCGTGCTCCACTGTGTCCACATCATCCCTCTTTATGGTTTTCCAGTCCTTGTGCTCGCTCTCCAGAGTTTTGAGGTTCATGAGCTCCATCCCCTTTCCATCGATCCTTTCAACCTCGTAGATATTTCCCTTTTTATCCCTTACAATATCTCCTTTCACGAACTTGGGCAGGCGAATCCTCACGCTCGTTCTATGCACACCTTTGCTTCTCATCCTATCCTGACCTATAAGCTGGTAGGCTTCGCTTATGCTTCCACCGTACCGCTCTTTAATAGCTTGGGCGAGCTTCCGGGCTGCCTTTGTTGATCCCATGTAGAAGTCAATACCTTCTTCGAGCTCTATGGAATCCTGTATAAATCCCATCCTGTCTCTCCTCATAATCTCATCAACTTTTTGCTCTACGAGCTTTGTTATCTCGTCTCTCTCCTCTCTTCCAAGCTTCCTCTCCTCTGCTCTAACCTGAAGTATAGCCTCAAAATATCCCCCAAGGAATTTCTGGCACCTCGGACATATTGTTTGCCTCACATAAACGACAACTTCCTTCTTTTCGTGGTGGAGCTCTCTTTGAAGTTCGTGAATTCTGGCTTTAACATCAATCTCATACGTTATAATCGCCGGGAAGTGCTCTATGTGCCAGTCAACTGGCTCAAAACTTATAAGAGCTTCACCAACTTCGAGGTTTTCACATTTCTCAAGTTCCTCCTTTCCCACGATCTTTATATCCTTCACCCTCTCCTCCATGGAGATACTCTCTAAGAGGGCATTATCCGCAACTTCAAAGATAAGCTCATCAAGCTCGTAGCTTTGGGGATCAACCCAGACGCCCCCCTTTTTATAGCTCCCGCAGTTCTGGCAGAGCTCCGTGTTTATCTCGTTCTCCATCAAAAGCACGGGATTTTCCTTCCTAAAGCACACCTGACAGAGCCCATCTATCAGAGGCCCTCCTTCATCTTCGCTTATTCCACACATGTAACAGAAGCGCTCTCCCATCTCGCTCACCACATCATTTTGGCTATTTGGGCATGAGGAACTCCCTCTATCCTTAAAATCCTGTCTTTATCAACATATCCAAGTTCAACAGCTTTTCCCACGCATTCCTCCCCGACCAGATTTGCTATGGTGGCCTCACTTAAAAGAGCCTTTAGCTCTTCAACTTCCCTAAGTTCTCCTTTATAGAATCTCTCCTTTACCTCTAATTTCAACTCCCCTTCCCTAAACGTCTTTCCAAGCAGATTCTCATCACACGCAGCCACCAAAACCTCTCCCTGAACATGATAAACCTTAACGTAAATCGCCATTGAACCACCGGTTAAGAATAGCAGAGAAAGTTTAAAAAACTAATCAAGTTTTTTGACGATTAACTTTATGCCGTTCGTATCGACAACAACCACTTCATCGCCTTCTTTGACTTCATTTAGGGGCTTTGAGAGCCAAACTTCACCTTCCAATTCAACCCACACTTCATCTCCTTTTATCTCTCTGACTTTTCCTCTCTTTCCCTTCAGCTCGAATGTGTATTTTGGCTTTCCAATGTCCTCCGTTCCCTTCCTTATGAAGCGCGCAAAGAGCTGGTAGCTCACGACTGCAACGATTAAAGAGATTATGAATGCCACGTTAAAATCAATATTAAGCGCTAGCAGCAGACCCAGTGCGGCAAATGCCATTCCAATTGGCGTTATAAATGCTGCAATCATCATGTCGAACACTATTATGAGAAGCCCCAAAATTAAAAGTAAAATGGGGAGGTAGTCCATAGTGCTCACCGTTTTACTCTTTGTTCTCCTGGCTTCTCTCCCCCACCTTCTGAAGAACTCTCAGGAGACCTATTAGAGATTCGGTGTCATAGGGCACTATGAGGTTTCCTTGTTTTCCTAATTCGGGGAGCCTCTCAATGTATTGGAGAGTCAAATATTTTTCATCCGCCAGCTTAAGGGCTTCAAGGACTTTTCTAATGGCCTCTGCCTGACCTTCGGCAACCAAAATCTGCCTCTGCTTTTCACCTTCTGCTCTTAATATGGCAGCCTGCTTCTCACCTTCCGCCTTCTTTATAGCGCTCTCCCTTTCACCCTCTGCGATTAGAACCATTGCTCTCTTCTCACGCTCGGCTGTCATCTGCTTGGCCATTGCCTCTTGGATATCCCTTGGCGGGTCAATTCTCTGTATCTCGACTCTTGTAACTTTTACACCCCATCTGTCCGTGATTTTATCTAATTCTTCCCTAAGGCGCGCGTTAATAATGTCCCTGCCGCTCAAGGTTTCGTCGAGCTCCATCTCACCTATTATTGCCCTCAGATTAGTCTGTGCCAGTTTGATTATTGCCATGAGGAAGTTGCTCACGTTGTACGTTACCTTCAAGGGATCCATGATTTGATAGTACACCACGGCATCTACAGTAACAACGACGTTGTCCTTACATATGACCTCCTGGGGAGGGACATCGATGACATGCTCCCTCATGTCAACCTTTTTAACAGTCTCCATAAATGGCACTATGAAGTGTATCCCCGGCTCTAGGATGCGGTTGAACTTCCCGAGCCTTTCTACGAGCCCTTTCTGGTAAGGTCTTATTACTTTTACGCTCAAAACCAGCATTATGAGTAAAAACAGACCCAGTATAACTATTGCA
>NZ_JBMXHE010000076.1:0-4125 GCF_053987695.1 Palaeococcus sp. (in: euryarchaeotes) | reverse complement strand
ACAGCCAAACTTTTTGATTTACCCGAGATAATGCGCATAGAGCACAGATCTTTCAGGGAGAAATATCCGAGGGGAATTTTTTTGATGTTCCTTGAAAACAATCCCGAGAGTTTCCTTGTGGCGGAATACAATGGACGTGTGGTGGGATATGTAATGGGATACCTAAAACCAGACTTGGAAGGCCACATAATGAGCATAGCTGTAGATCCTGAATACCGTGGGAACGGAATTGGAAGAGCTCTCATGATAACCGCTATCGACAAACTCATCAAGCTTGGAGCTAGATACATTGGTCTGGAAGTGAGGGTGAGCAATGAGAGGGCTATAAAGCTCTATGAGAGGCTGGGATTTAAAATAGTAAAACGCATCTATGGATATTACTCGGATGGAGAGGATGCATACTACATGGTGCTTCGCCCTACTGATTGGGGTGAGGGGAGTTGAGGTGAGAGGATGAAGCCCGTGGAGTTTTACTTGAGTGGTGAGAGAGTATTTAGTGAAAGAGAGAAGGCTATAAACCAGCTCTATAACAAGAGGTATTATGGTGAAATTATAGAAGGAAAGCTCTTTCTTTCGCTCATAGAAGCGGCTTATCTTATGGAATGGGGCAAAATCCGGGTTTTTGATGGAGACCGGGAGCTCTCGTTCAGAGAACTCTTTAACATGGGGAGAGAAAAGGATGAGCAGTTTGATCTTAAGTTTCTCGTTTACAGGGATTTAAGAAAGAGGGGATATATTGTTAAGACCGCCCTTAAATATGGCTCTCATTTTAGGGTTTACAGGAAGGGAATGGAAGAACACGCTGACTGGCTCGTATGGGTCGTGAGCGAGAGTCAAAGAATGTATCCAAACGATTTGACCGCTCGTGTTAGGGTTGCCCACGGCGTGAGAAAGAACATGATAATGGCGGTTGTGGACGAGGACAACGACGTTGTCTATTATAAAATAGAGAGGGTGAAGTTTTAGCTGTCAAATGGACTTTCCCTCAGTCTTTCATTCACAAACCTCACAATGTGTTTCGTGTCTTTTTCTATGGTTTCGAGGTCGGGCTTCATGAACACGTAGAGGACGTTGGTCTTTGGCGTGAGGGATATGTGCTTCACATCCTTGATCCTTGAAAATCCTTGGAGGAACTCCCTTAGAAGTTCGACATCCCTCCTTTTTTCAAAGAGTGCTTCGTATTTCACTCCATCCACTTCGACGATTTCCTTCTGCATGAGCTCTTCATTTTCGATTTTGGGCTTCATTCTGTAGTATCCCTTCTGGATCAGGTGAGCTTCACGCTTGATTTTTGAGTGGGGGTGAACCACAAAGTATATCTTGTCATGCCTGTTTATGAGCTTGGAAACGGGAAAATACAGGATGCTCTGCCTCGGAAGAAGCGTTAGTGTGTAGTCGAAATTTTCTATATTCCCTTCATTTATCTTATAGTAAGCCCTGAAACCTACATAACCCCCAACCCATATGTAGTTCTTGTCCTTTGGCTTCACTACTTCCTCGATGCTCCTCAAATAGTGCTGCATCATTGCAAGGTTAAGCTTTCTCCCCTTGTAAAACTGCAGGGTTGCCACACCTGCCAGAATCATCAGAGCGAGCAAAAATTGCGGTGAAACCTGTATGCTCATTGTTATACCTCCTCCAATGGATAATATCTTTGAAAGCTCATATCATCCAGTATTTCAAATTCTGGCACTTTATCCCCTAAAACTTTTACTATATCCTTGATAATCCTTGCGTATACATGCCAATGAGCAGCGAAGGAAAAGGGCCCGCGGGGCGTTCTCCTTGCCAGACTCAGGAATATAATTATTTTGTGGTTCTCTTTAATGATGTTGCTCACTATCCCTATGCTGACAATATCTTCACCACTTATGGGCTCTTTGATCATCTTAAGCTCTTCATAAATCTCCTCAATCTCCAATTATTAGCCCTCCAACCCTCTCAAGCCATTTCAGGCCTCTTGGTTCCTCTTCGAACATGGGAACTCTTACTATATCCACATCCTTGAACTTCTGTTGTATCTCTCCTAAAACCTTCTTCTGGGCATCCATCCTCACCTTTATCTTTGGAATTTCCTCTTCAAGCTCTATAACTTTATTAACCACCACCAGATTGAATGGGATTTTGAACTTCTTTAAGCTTTCATGTGCTCTTTCCGTTTCGTAGAGGGCCAGCATCTCTGCATTCATAACGGCTACGACGCTTGTCCTGTTCTCATCCGTTATTATCTCCCTGACAAATTTGATTTCCTCTTTGTATGACAGAAGCTCCTGCATCACGGGATCCTCCTTTTCCCTGCTTGGCAATTTGTACTCTTCTCCTTCTATCATAAATTTCCGTTCTCCCTGTATGTTCTCGATAGCTCTCCTCCTGTCGAGGATTTTTCTCCTTACTTCAATAAGCTTTTCAGTCCATATCATTGCTATATTTGGAAGAGCAAGAACCCTGAGCGTGAGCCCTGTTGGGGGAGTATCAAATATTATGATGTCCCATTCATCCCCCTTCTGAAGTATCTCCCTTATGGCTTCGAGGGTTGCATACTCCTCAATACCGGGAGAAAAACTTAGAACTTCAAAGTACTTCTCGAGGTTTATGACCGTTAGATAACGATACATATGCTTGAGATTGTCCTCAAGGTGCTTTAGATATGCTTTAATGAGCTTTTCCATGTCAAGCTCCATTGCATAGAGGTTTTCTACTATCCTTTTGGGTTTGTCGTTTAATTTAACCATGAAGACATCCCCGAGGTTATGGGCGGGGTCTATTGAAACGATAAGTGTTTTATATCCTTTTTTAGCTAGAATAAGAGATGCCGCTGCAGAGCTTGTTGTTTTTCCTACTCCCCCCTTGCCTATGAAGAATATTGTCCTGAACCCTTTTTTTGGCATTAGATAGTCTTTCATACTCCCACCTCACGTTATATCAAACATTCCGGCTATTTCTCCGAAAATATCATCCATGTTCGCTGCTCGCTGCTGCATGACGTAGATCTCTCTAACCATGTGAGGCATTATACGCATTACGAGTGTCGTTGGTGGAGAGGGTATTCCAATAAAGGAACCCATAAGTACGAGTGCAAACACATTTTCCAGTTCCCGCTCTTCAAATTCAATATAGTCGGTTGATTGATCCTTAAACGAGCTAAAAAATCCCTTTAGGAATGCCTTCAAACTTTCAAACATTTAACCACCCCGTTTAATTGTAAGCGGATTGAGAGATTTCTCCGCATGGCACGATCCCTCCTTAATCATTTGAGGGAATGAGCAGTATGTTAAACTTATCGACTTCCAGAGAATACGAAGAGGTATGGAAACCCAGTATAGAACTCTCTTCAAGATTTTCCTCATTAACTCACCCCAAAAAGATTTAAAGGAAATAAAAGAAAGGTTCAAGCTGCAGCGGCCTCATACTCCTCTTCTGGCTTCTTCCATGCAAGGTAGAAGTCATACGCTAGGAGGAAGTTTAACAAGACGCCTATTGCTGTAATTGTTGCAATTGGAAGTGTTGGTTTTACCACAACTAAGAACCATATGAGTGCCAGTGTAACAGTAATCCAAAGGAACAGTGCCGGTATAACGACTGCATAGCTCCATGTTCCAGCTTTCTGTATCTTGTAAGCCCAAAGTGCTGAGGTCATCATGGCTATTGATGCCAAAAGCTGGTTCATACCACTAAATGCTGGCCAAATGATTAACCAGCTGCCACCCCATGCCAAGTAGACACCAAGCCCAGCAATTATGATTGAAGCTATCCATCTGTTGGTTATTGTTTTCCATATTCCTTGGCTTGTATCAACAACCATTCCAAAGACTTCCTGCCATGCAAATCTTCCAAGTCTCGTAGCAGTATCAAGTGATGTTAATGCAAAGGCTGAAACCCACAAGCTCGCAAAGACCACACCAAACTTGTAGCTGATTCCGAGAGCATCTTCCAACCCGTGGGCATAACTCCTAGCAAATACCCCTACTTTCAGTCCATGTTTCACAACTTCAACTGCATACTTTGCACCCCAATTTGACGCTGTTATTGCAATTCCAGCGTCCTTGAGGACAGTGAAGCCATAAACTGCTATTGATGTAATGACAATCGTCGATAAGAACCCTTCTGTAAACATTCCTCCATATC
>NZ_JBMXHE010000075.1:0-16391 GCF_053987695.1 Palaeococcus sp. (in: euryarchaeotes) | reverse complement strand
GACCATGGGCCTATTACTTTTAAAGTAATCTGCTCTACTGGCTTTGTTTTTGTAACGGTCTCTTTTTGTGTTTCTGTTTGAGTGATTTTTTCTTTTTTTTGACCTGTTTTTGATGGGGTCTTCTTTGAGGTAGTAGTCTTTTGGCCTCCAATACATCCACTTGCCACTACTGCAATGCCTAAAACTCCAACTAAAAGCAAGGCTATGAAGCCCTTTTTCCCACTCATGGAAACACCTCCGAAATCTCTTGAGGGAGTATATACTAAAAGTATATATACTTTATGCATGGCAACCATACCATCGACGAGCATTAACTGCATAGAGGAAGAGGAGAAGCATAAAAATTGAGAACATAAAATTCATTTTAGAAGAGAAAGAGTCATTTGAGTGCTCTCGTAGTCCTCTATAACTGCAAACATTCCTCCTACCTTTACGAGCCTTTTGCCCGTTTCTATGTCGATGTTATCCACCTGAGCATCAAAGGAAACAGCATATCCCACCACTTTCCCCTCTAGCTCCTCAATCTCCAGTGTCTTTAAGTTCTTTGCAAGAACTTTTGCATAAATAACCCCCTCGTTTATATGGCGTTTTATGAAGTCTGCAGCATGGAAAATGGCAAAGAAGCGAACATCACTGGGTTTATTGGCATCTTCCAAGACCAAGCTGGACTCCTTGAAAACTTCTCTTATGAATGTGTAGTGAGAGAATATTATCTCCGGATATGTGGATTTGAAACTTGGCGGGTTTCTGGGCTTGAATCCTAAGTTCTGGATGTCGATGACCTCTTTTCCATCGCTCATGCCGATGAAGTGACTCAAACCACCAAAGCGCCGCACAAAGAAATTTCCCACTCCTTCAAATTCAGATAGATCCAGTTCTCTGCCAAGATATAACGATACCGTTACTCCTTTCTCAAGGGAGGATATGATATCATCTTTTATAATTGGAATTATCCTTTCAGGGGCAACCAGAATCACCTCATTTTTTGCATTTTCAATGAGCTCTCTTGCCATTTCAATTGCTTCATCTAAAGAAGCTGTTCTCCATATGCCGGCTTTTACATCTTCCACTTTTGCAGCCTGAACTTCTTTTTCAAGACGCTCTTTCAGTTCATCAAGCTCTTTTTCAAATCTCAAAAAAGCAACCCTGGGGCTGAAGGCAACATAAACTTTTGGAGATCCTCTTATCTCATTTACAAAACCTCTCGACTTTAGAAGGGCTATCGTGTCATAAACCCTGTTATAGGGTATTCCTGTTCTTTTGGAGATTTCTCTGGCAGTGCTGGGGCCATAAACCAGCAAACTCCAGTATGCCAGTATTTCGTACTTTGTAAAACCCAGCTTGGTGAAGGAGGATAAAAGTTCACCACTAATCATCTTTATCGCCTCTGCGATAGGAATAAGTACTTTTCGTATATATATTTTATGGGAGGAAAATATGAGAGATCATCAGACAGACTTATTCACAAGAGTTCTCAGCAAAAGATTTATATATTGGGTAAACAAATATTTACCTGGTGAAGCACATGTTGAACCTATCCAAAAAAATAGGTATTTTATTGTTGATTCTTACCGTTAGTGGTCTGGCTTTTGTTGTTGTTAGTGGAGATGAACTTCCTCCCTTACAGCCACCACAGCAAAGCCCTCAAGAAGCTCCACAGGAACCCATACACTCCCCTCCTCAAGAATCTAAAGCTCCAGAGCCCCCAACACCCCCACAAGAAGCTCCACAACCCCCCCAGCCGCCAGCCCCACCTTCCGAAAAAAATATTGCTAAAGATGAAATATGGCACGCATATATAGAATTCCAAGAAGTTAATGAAATACTTTCAAACTCTCAGACAACAGAGGAAGTTAGGGATCTTGAAGATTTGGCGAAACAGTTTTACATAAAATCCGAGAAACTTTATGAAGCTGGCAAATACAAAGAGAGTAAAGTTTATGCACATTTAGCTATAGAAGCCCTACATGGGGTAAAGGATATTATGAGGGAGGGATGAGAATGCCTATGCCGCCGCTTCCTCCGGGAATGGAATTCCTTGGGTGGCTTGTGTTGATTGCAGTTATAGCAGGGGTTGTGTTCTTAATAACTAGATATTCGAGTTCCCAACATCCCACATCTTCATCTTCAAATCCAAAAATGGAAGAGACTATGGAAAGGCTCCTCGAGGAGATTAGGCTTTTAAGAAAAGAGATTAGAGAGCTTAGAGAAGAGTTTAAGGAATGAAATGGGGGATGCGATATTACTCAACAAGAAAAAGACATTGCTCAGAGGAGTGCGGATATCTTTAAGGCACTTTCAAGCCCCATACGGCTTAAAATACTCTCTCTATGTTTGAATGATGAAAAAACCAGTAAACAATTGAGAGATGCATTAGGCATATCTAAACCTCTCCTAATTTCACATCTCAGAAAACTAACAAATACCGGGCTTCTGGAATATAGAGTGGAGTTCGATGAAAAGAGAATGATAGTTCGAAAGTACTATAAAACCAAGAACATAGACCTGTGCATGATGGAGATTCTGGAGAAAATAATAAGCGAGATGGAACCTTAACCTTCTATCCCTCGAACATTCCTCCAGCTCATGCTGCTTTCAATGAGTTCTTCTATCGTCAGATGCTCCATTCCAGCTATTTCAGGTTCATAGTTTTTTAATAGGTCCAAAAGCTCCTTTTTTGAGAGCCTGCTTTCATCAAAGATTATGATTGCCTTCTTCGTGTATCCATTTATCGAGACCCTGTAAGTTGCAAGATTCTTTGAAAGCTCGTATTGAAGCTTTTGAGCTTCTTTCGGCTCTACTTTAAGTCTCATCTCCAGCTTTGTCAGCTCCATTCTCCTCCCTCCTCAGAAGTACCATTTAAGGTTGAGGTATGTCTTCTTGTAGAGTTCACTGTTTTTCATCCTCTCTATGAATTCCTTGGTTCTAATGTACTTGTCCTTCTTGTAATCCCAATCGGGGTGAAGGGCTTTCCATTCCTCCCATGAATAGCTGAACTGTGCCTGTACTTTGTCTCTATACAGCTCTGGAATTACATTGAAGGCACAGAAGGGAACAATTCTTCCATCGGGCATTGCATAATGGATAACACAGCGTTCAACCCTCTGCACATCGTAGTTATACTCGTCTTGGAAATGCATCATTCCAAGGAAGAGCGTCTTGTGATGGAATTCACCCAGTGCATCATAGGTACCCCGGGCAAATGCGTTCTTTATGATGCTGAGCACATCGAAGCTTTTTGGAGCATATTTTTCGTCGTAGAAGTTCTTGAACTTGAGGAAGATCTCACCCCCGACTTTGAGTTTCTGGAGCTTTCCGAGGCGCTTCCAGTTGCTCAGCTCTTCTGCTTTCTCTTCTAGAAATTCCACAAACCCTTCGACATCGATAAATCTTGGGATGGGAATTACTTCCTCCCCATCGAGGAATACGTATGTGGCAGCACCGCACGCAAAATGGGATGTCATATAATAACGTTTGCCCGTGAATTCCTCAAAAAAGCGTGCAATATGTCCCGCTATTGGAATAGCATACCAGTCATCCCTTGCAATACTCCCGTTTGTTTGTTCTTCTATCTTCTTTATTGCTCCGGGAATCGTTATCCTGAATCTCTGACGCTCCTTCGTTGGAACCCTCCCCACCATTGAGAGGGGCTGGAAGTTAACTCCCCTTATGATGTCGAGATGATTGAGACCAAAATTAATCATGGCACCAAGTTCATGATCATTGACATTTCTGATTGTTGTGGGCACCAAGACTATTCCAGGTCCTCCCGCCCTTCTAACGTTCTCCAGAATTAACGGTACTTCCCAATGGTTCTTCCAGTTCGTCTGGGGTGTCATTCCATCATAGCTCATGTATAAAGTGTTTACTCCCGCTTCCCTTATTCTCTTAACAAGTTCAGGCTCAAAGGCGAGCCTTATGCCATCTGTGTTTAGCTGCACGTGATCGTAACCTTCCTCTTTCGCTATTTTTATTATCTCTATAAGATCATCCCTCAATGTGGGCTCCCCGCCCGTGAACTGGACAGCATTGGCGCCTATCGGCTGCTCCTTCTTGGCGTTGCGGAGCATCACCCTTATCTGGTCAAGCGTCGGCTCGTAGATGGGCTGCCCTTCCTTGGCGTAGAAAAAGCAATACCAGCACGACAAATTACACCTATTCGTTAAAACAATGTTAAGGAGGCTCGTATGGGAGTAGTGTCTCTGACACAAACCGCAATCGAGGGGACAGTTTGCACCCGTGTTCTCAACGTTAAAAGAGGTAAGCTTCCAATCATAAGCCCATCTTGAAAAACGCTTAAACATGTCAGCATCTTCATAATAAACTTCCGTAAGCATGCCTTCGGGACATTTCTTGGTTATCCAAACCATTCCATTCTTTTCCCAGACGAGAGCTTGAACTATGCTCCTCGTTTCGGGACATATGGAATATGTTTTGTAGGGTAAACCCTTTGTATATCCAAAGGGCGCACTCTTGAGCATTTCCCTGAATTCCTCCTCGCTGATCTCAGGATGCTCAATGATTTCCCGGATGTGTTTCGTTGACTGTGCAAATTCTTTTTCGCCGCTTGGAGTCTCGCCCGCGTTCTCCATACTTATCACCTCTGATTCACTGTTACAAATAAAGGGTATAAAAACTTTTGCGTAAATATGAAGATTTACTTTCATAGGGGGTGCTCATGATTGTGGATATCACCTTTCCATGAGCCAAATTAAAAAGTGTTAAAAAGAATGCAAGCATCAAATAAGCTGGTGGTGAAACGTGCCTGCAAGGGAGATGAGAATGGAGATGTTTGTGCGCTCTCTCCTCAGGAGGGATTTCTCAAAAGCCCGTGCCCACCTGGACAAGCTGGAAAGGATTGTGGGTGAGGATGAATGGGGTAAGGGATACAGCAGGGCTATTGAGGGCTTTGTAAGTGCCCTGAAGGACAATGAGGGAGATTCACTTATCTTCAAGCTCATAAACGAATTTGACAGGGAAAAGGCTAAGGAACTTCTGGAGAATTTCGAAGGTATAGCGTCCCAGGAATTTAGAGATGATTATGAAAGGGGATACTATACTGCATGGAAGGAGCTTTTAACCGCATACCTCGCTCAATCAACTCTGGAGAGTGTTGGTCGTGGGAAGAGAAGAGCAGCTAAGAAGGCTTGAGGAAAGGATAAGGAACTGCAAAAAATGTCCTCTCGGCGAACTAAGAACGAATGCCGTGCCCGGGGCGGGGAATTACAGTTCCAAGATAATGTTTGTGGGGGAGGCACCTGGTTACTGGGAAGACCAAAAGGGTTTACCCTTTGTTGGAAGGGCGGGAAGGATTTTGGATGAGCTTTTGGAGAGTATTGGATTGGATAGGGAAGATGTTTACATTACGAACATTGTGAAGTGCCGTCCCCCAAACAACAGAGACCCTACGGAGGAGGAGATAAGGACCTGCTCTCCTTATCTGGATCTCCAGATTGATATTATAAGACCCAGAGTAATAATACCCTTGGGCAGGCATTCCATGGCATACATACTTAAGAAATTTGGCTTTGATGTGGAGCCTATAAGCAGGATACATGGGAAGATGTTTGAAGCGAGAACCCTCTTCGGCAGAATTATCATAATGCCAATGTATCATCCGGCAGTCGCCCTTTACAGACCCGCAATGAAAGAAGAGCTTGAGAAGGACTTTCGGAAGATAAGGGAATTGATAGATGGTATATCTTAATTTTCTGCCATATTTTGGAGATTTGTTAAAATTTCATTCATCTATTGAATACTTTTCTATGTTGAAAAAGCTCATACAAAAGTTTTTCGCCCGTTTTAAGTATGCTGAACTGCTTTTTTTGGGAAAGGTTTTTATGAAATAAGAGCGCATTAATGAACTTGATAGTACTATAAATACCATAGACATCCAGCAGGTGCAGGATTTAAACAGTAGCACTTCAGTGCTTCGGGAGCGTTCGTGGAAAAATTTCGGAAATTGTCAAAATGACCTAAAAAATTACGAAAGATTTATATTGCATTCGAATGAGAAAATGGCCGCGGCTTATCTCTAAAGGTTTGGAGGTGTCAAATGTATGAGTGATTTCGGTATATTGTCTTTGCTGCCGCCGCTGGTGGCTATTATATTGGCTGTATGGTCAAAAAGGGTGTTGTTTGCCCTGTTTGCTGGTGTATGGATTGGTGGAGTTATGGCCTCTGGATGGAATCCACTAACAGGCACCATAACAACTTGGCAATGGGTTATTGAGAACGTAACAGACAGCTGGAACGCCACGATATTGGTTTTTGACTTCCTGATTGGTGCGGGTGTTGGATTGATTTACAAATCGGGAGGCGCTCATGCAATCGCAAGGGCATTAACAAAGAGAATGCACAGTAGCAGAGCAGCTTCAGTGCTTGGATGGCTTCTTGGTATCCTTGTGTTCTTTGATGATTATACTAACACCATCATAGTGGGTAACACAATGAGACCAATAACTGACAGAGCAAGAGTTTCGAGAGAGATGCTCGCCTATATTGATGATTCAACCGCAGCACCTGTAGCAGGATTAGCAATTGTCTCTACATGGATTGGTTATGAGATAGGACTTATCGGTGAATCCTTTGATGAACTTGGGATTACACTTGGTTCATATGCAGCATGGCTTTCTAGCGTTCCATACAGGTTCTATTCAATCTTGGCTATAATACTGGTGTTTATTGTCGCTTACACCCATAGACATTATGGCCCAATGCTTCATGCCGAGTACAGAGCCAGAACAACTGGCAAGGTTCTCCGCGACGGAGCAAAACCATTGATGACAACTGAAGTCGATCTTGGAGCACCGAAAGAAGGTGGAGACATATGGAACTTCATTCTACCGATCCTGAGCCTTGTCTTCATAACACTCTATGGAATGTGGTACACTGGTGGTGGAGGCGCAACTTATGCAGAAGAGGGCTTAATGGGAGTACTTTCAAACTCTGATGCGGCCACTGCACTCCTATGGGGTTCATTCAGCATGGTATTAGTAGGATTAGTCCTAATTCTTGGAAGGAGACAAATGACAGTTGAGGAAACTGAAACTGCAATTGTACAAGGTATGAAACAGATGATGATGGCAAGTGCAATCTTAGTCCTTGCATGGAGCATTAAAAGTGCTACAAGTGCTGTTGGAACAGCAGACTATGTGGTGAATTTAGCTACCAGTGCAAACGTTCCAGCAGGTATAGTTCCAATGATTGTATTCTTGGTTGCAATGTTCATCTCATTCACAACAGGGACTTCATGGGGAACATTCGGCATTTTAATGCCAATTGCAATCCCGTTGGCATACCAAATTACAGGTGGGGAAATTGGCCCAGTACTATATGCATCAATAGGCGCAGTTTTTGCTGGTGGTATTTTCGGTGACCACTGTTCGCCGATAAGTGATACTACAATTATGAGTTCAATGTTCTCAGGAAGCGACCACATAGACCACGTGAACACTCAGATTCCATATGCAGTAACAGCGGCTGGGAGTGGAATAATACTTTACCTCCTATTCGCAATAGGGGTTCACAGCTGGCCAATTTTACTTCCAATAGGTACAGTACTCTTAATAGCTGCATGGTATGTCCTAAGCGAGTGGTACGGCAAGAAATATGGAATTCCACATGGAAAAGTGCCAATTTATGTTGTTGAGGAGTGATTCCCCTTTATTTTTATCTATTCTTCCTCCTTGAAGAGCCTTACCCAAAAACCTTATATATCTACCTACCTATCTACCTATCATGAATGGAATACAAAAGCTTAAAGAGATAAGAGGAAAGGTAAAAGAGGAGCTGGATCATATTCCCCGAGGGAATGAAGCTCAGAACATGCTGAGAATGGTCTATTGGAATGCTCGACTCAACAGTTTGGGGAAAAAACCAAGGTTTAGAAACAAGGAAGAATGTTTGAAATATGCCATTAGACTTGTTAGGGAGACATACCCGGAGTTTGAACCACAATATGACAGGGAATTTTTTGAATTGGATAAAGAGGGTGGTGACAATGATAATCGATGAAATAATTCTTGGAGATTGCTTGGAATGGATACCAAAACTCAAGGGGATTCATTTAAGCTTCCTCGATCCTCCGTTTAATCAGGGAAAAGAATATCGCTTTTTTAACGACAAATTAAGTGATGAAGAATACTGGGGATGGATGGAAGAGGTGGTTTATGAAATCTACAAAATTACGGAAGATGGAGGGGCAATTTATTTCATGCAGAGGGAGAAAAACACGGAGTGGGTTTTAAAGATTCTCAGAGAGGCTGGGTGGACTCTTCAAAATCTAATAATATGGAAGAAAATGGCATCTGCCGTTCCCCAGAAATACAGATTTAATAAGGCATATCAGATAATAGCTTTTGCCACAAAAGGGAAGAAGCCAAGGGTGTTCAATAAATTAAGGGCGGATTATCCTTTAGCTCCATGGCACAAGTATCCAAGAGAGAATGGCATGTATATTCATGATGTTTGGGAGGATATTAGAGAGCTCACATCGGGCTATTTTGCCGGTGATGAGCCAATCAGGGATAAAAGCGGTAAGAGGCTCCATCTACAGCAGTCGCCGGTGGCTTTGCTTTTAAGGATTATACTCTCTTCAACGATGCCAGGGGATGTAGTTTTGGATCCCTTTGCAGGGACGGGAACCACTTTGGTGGTTGCAAAACAGCTGAAAAGGCATTACATCGGGATTGAAATTGACCCGCACTATGTGGAAATCATCAAGAATAGGCTTTCAAAACTCAGGAAGGCGGATGATGTGGGGAGATACAGAGAGTATTACAGATTTACAGAAGATTTGGATAAAATATGGCCAGTTCATGAAAAACCTTTAAAAGCTCCCAAACAAAAGACACTTCTCGATGTTGAGCTATCCCAACATAGTGGAAACATTCATGAAGACGGTGGAACTGCTGGAGTCAGGGAAAATCAGTCTACATGATGGATTAGAGAAGATTATTCTCACCTCCTCCCTTTCGGATTTGGCTTACGTGGATGGTAGAAAAACAGCGCATGATCTGGGATTCGATGTCTGGAAAAAGCTAAAGCCCTCCGATGAAAGACTAAAACAGAAATTGGGGCTTAAAAATTTGTATACCAACTCGCAGGCGTTTCCCGATTTCATGTTTAAATCTAGAGTTAACAACGGCCAGCTGGTGGGAGGGGAGATACTGGAGCTAAAGGATGCCCAGGGAGGCAACATCGCATCATTCAACTCCACAATACCAACCGAGTATAAGACGTTGAAGGAAATTGAAAGGTTAAATGGTCAAAAAGGGAAAACGGTAATTAAGATAGCTGAACTTCTGGATGAGAATTCAAAAAATGCAGAGTGGAGGATATACAAACGCAAGTGTTTTTACATGATTAGAACCCATAAAAAGCATCAGGACAAAATCAGGGTTTCTATCGTTGACGGAGCATTTTTTGAAACCATTCCGGAGAGGGAATTAATACCCTCCATGTTTCAAAATATATTTGACAGGCATGCTGGAGAATATGAAATCCCCGATAATATCAGAGAGGATGCTAGACAAGTGTTTCGATATCTAACGGATCATATCCTCATATCCTTCTCCCAGGATATAACCAATGCTTCAATAAAGCCGAGATTAAGGATAATGGCCGAAGCAACGAAAGAAGGGAATCCTCACTGGAGGGAGTATGGAATACCGGAAAAGACCTTTAATTTAATAATCAAAGCTGATGGTGAGGCAAAGATTGTGGAGGACATTATAAAGAAGAGAGAGATGCGGATACAAAAACATAAAATAAAACACAGAAATGATGGAGAATTTCTCGTGTTTAGTTACAGGGTGAGGTGAGAGGATGCTGGTGAGAGCATTTGTACCATCCCACATAACCGCTTTTTTTGTGCCGAGGTTTAATGAAAACTATCTTTTGGCGGGATCCCTTGGAGCAGGGGTGAATTTAAATAGGGGAATAACGATCATTGCGGGTATTGAAGAGGGCGTTGAAAGGCAGGTTCGCGTGGCATTTAACGGCAAACCTGTAAAAAGAAAGAGCGCTGTAATAAGCTATTCCGTTGCTGAAGAGATAGTTCCAAGAGATTTCCCTGGAGAAGTTGAGATCTGGGAGTACTTTGATTTTCCAAATGGTTATGGGTTTGGAAACAGTGGAGGAGGTGCACTTGGGACCGCCCTGGCACTTTCGTATGCCTTTAAAAATAAGACAATGCTCCAAGCGGCTCAGATAGCACACAAGCATGAGGTTCTCAACAGGGGCGGTCTTGGAGACGTTATAGCCCAGCTCACGGGGGGAGTTGAGATAAGGATCAAAGAAGGTGCTCCCGGAGTCGGTGTTGTTGACAATATCTTTTTTGAGGATTACAAGGTTCTGGCGGTTCCGTTAGGAAGGCTCTCCACGAGGGAGGTTCTCGAGGGTGATATGATTAAGCTGATTGAGAGAGAAGGCATGAAAGCTCTTGAGAAACTCCTCATGGCTCCCAATGTGGAGAATATGATGCGGCTATCGAGAGAATTTGCTGAGAATACCGGGCTCCTTGAGGGAGAGCTTTTGGAGATTGCAAGGGAACTTGATAAGGTCATAAAGCTCCCGAGCTCAATGGTGATGCTTGGAAAAAGTCTGTTCGCCTTTTTAAGGGGGAATGAGATCCCAAAGGCTCAGGAGACTCTGGACGAGCTTTCAATAGAACGCTACGAGATCTGTGAAGTTTGGAAGGGAAAACCCGAAGTTGGAAGATGGTTTGGGAGTGTGTCTAAGAGTTATCTATGAGGTACATGTTTGTTTGAAGTTTTGCATTGTTTGAGCGTCTGAAGCCATGTAGTAAACACCAAGCAATCTTGGACACATGGTTGGTTAACCTTTTATCCTCTTCTGCTCTAAATATGCTGGTGGTGAGAGATGTTATATGCCGAACTTGCTGAACTCTACAGCCGTCTGGAGAAGACAACTTTAAAGACTCTTAAAACGAGGCTTGTTGCGGAATTTCTAAGAAAAGTTGAGGATCCAGATCTCCTTGAGATAATTCCATACCTCATTCTGGGCAAGGTCTTTCCGGACTGGGATGAGCGTGAGCTCGGAGTGGGTGAGAAGCTTCTCATAAGGGCAGTTTCCATGAGCACGGGTATAGATGCCAGGGAAATTGAGAATTCAATTAAGGATACAGGGGATCTTGGAGAAAGCATAGCCCTTGCTTTAAAGAGAAAGAAGCAGAGAAGCTTCTTCTCACAGCCCCTTAAGATAGAACGCGTTTATTCGACCCTCGTTAAGGTTGCGGAGACTCAGGGAGAGAGAAGCCAGGACAGGAAGCTCAAACTCCTGGCAAATCTTTTTATGGATGCAAAGCCGGAGGAGGGGAAGTATCTGGCTAGGACCATTCTGGGAACAATGAGAACCGGGGTCGCCGAGGGTCTCTTAAGGGATGCTCTTGGAGAGGCTTTCAGGGTGGATGTCCCCCTTGTAGAAAGGGCATTCATGCTCACGAGCGACTTTGGCCATGTAGCTAGGATTGCCAAGCTTGAGGGAAATGAAGGCCTTTCAAGGGTTGAGATGCAGGTAGGAAAGCCCATCCGCCCAATGCTCGCCCAGCAGGCGGCGGGAGTTAAAGACGCCCTCAGGGAAATGGGAGGAGAGGCAGAGTTCGAGATCAAATACGATGGGGCGAGGGTTCAGGTTCATAAGGATGGGGACAGGGTTATAATATATTCAAGAAGGCTCGAGAACGTTACCAGGTCAATACCCGACGTCGTGGATCAGGTTAGAGCCCATCTAAAGCCCGAGAAAGTTATAGTTGAAGGTGAGCTCGTGGCAGTCGGTGAGAATGGAAGACCGAGGCCTTTCCAGTTTGTTTTAAGGCGTTTCAGACGCAAATACAACATAGACGAGATGATAGAGCGTATTCCCCTTGAGCTGAATTTCTTTGACATCCTCTATGTGAACGGGGAGAGCATGATTGAGAAGACGCTCAGTGATAGAAGAAGAATACTCGAAAGCGTCGTTGAGGAAGGAGAGGGCATAAAGCTGGCACTCAAGCTTGTCACAGGGAATGAAGAGGAAGCCGAGCGCTTTTACAGGGAAGCCCTTGAGATGGGACATGAAGGGCTCATGGCGAAGCGTTTGGACTCCATTTATGAACCCGGTAACAGGGGAAAGAAATGGCTTAAGATAAAGCCCACCATGGAGAATCTCGACTTGGTCATCATCGGAGCAGAGTGGGGTGAGGGAAGGAGGGCCCATGTATTCGCCTCGTACCTTCTGGGGGCGTATGATGCTGAGCGCGGTGACTTTGTACCCGTGGGCAAAGTTGGAAGCGGCTTTACGGATGAGGACCTTGTGAAATTTACGGAGATGCTGAAGCCTCTCGTGATGGAGGAGCACGGTAAGGAGGTTAAAATAGAGCCCAAGATTGTCGTGGAGATTGCATATCAGGAAATACAGAAGAGCCCGAAGTACGAGAGCGGCTTTGCTTTGAGATTCCCGCGCTACGTGTCCCTCAGGGAGGATAAAAGTCCCGAGGAAGCCGATACTCTGGACAAAGTCGCCCAGCTGTACACCCTGCAGGAGAGAATGAGAGGGAAAAAGGTATAAACCAAAAATGCACATATAACTTGAGGACGATGAAATTAGTGCCCAGCATAGCCTATCTTCGCATTTACAAGCAGACATTTGTGGGTTACTCGATGGCTCTGGCTGGCTGGATAGGTGAGCATCTGGTTAATGAAGGAGTGCTCCCAAAGCCCATATTCTTCTCCCGCTCTCTTAAAAAGCTCAACTTTAAATTCATGGGTGAGGAGAGAGGGGAAGAGCTTACTCAATTCTTCGCCAACAGGAATGTGGGTATAACAGTTTCCCATGATCCATTTCATGATTCCCTCTTTCTCCAAATATACCCACTGAAGAGGAGGATCTCCTCAGCTATGACGGTTAGAGCTCAATATCTGGAGTTTTACAACCAGTTTGTCGTCTCAATTGAGCCTGCCCAAAAGCTTCCTCGCGGCATTAAGAGCCTTGGAATAAATCCCCTCATCCTAGAGGATGATTATCCCATGAGCGTTCCCTACTGGGGAATGGTGCATGAGGATTGGGAGAGTGACTTGAAGCTCCTCGTCATGCTGGATGAGCTTTTTGATGAACTCAATGAGAAAGAATACCGCTGTCCGGTTTGTTTCTCACCTCTGAGAAGAGAAGGCTATTCTCTAAAATGCGATACGTGTGGCTTCACGTTTGTTGGTGAGGAGAACTTTGCGGAAGTCATCGAAGAAGCGGCAGAGGGAGAAGAAGCCGCCTTCTGAAATGGAAAAGGTTATATTGCATAACGTTAAAATTCTAATTAGAGCGTTAAAATTGGGTGGTCGATATGAAGAGGAAGGTTAAGGTCATTACAGACCCGAAGGTAATTAAGCTGATGCTTGAAGATACCAGGAGACAGATTTTAAGGCTTTTGAGGGATAGGGAGATGACGATCTCCCAGCTCTCTGAGATATTGAAGAAGACGCCCCAGACCATCTACCATCATGTTGAGAAGCTGAAAGAGGCAGGACTCGTTGAGGTTAAGAGGACGGAGATGAAGGGGAACCTTGTGGAGAAGTACTACGGTAGAACCGCAGATGCCTTTTACATAAACCTCTACCTCGGTGATGAGGAACTGCGCTATATGGCAAGGGCAAGGCTCAGGACAAAGCTGGAGATTTTCAAAGCACTTGGCTTTGAGTTCAATGAGGATGAGCTCTTGGATATAATGGACAGGATTCTGGAGAAGGAGCATGAGAGTAAAACACGTATTTCTAAGATGATTGAGGAGAAGGAGGAGGCTTTAAAGGACTTCTCCAACGAGGACATAATCCATGCTATAGACTGGCTCTCAATAGCTGAGCTTGGAAGGGATGAGGAAACACTCGAGCTTCTTAAAAAGCTCGGTGGGATACTTGAGAGAAATAATTAAAATTTGATTTGGGAGTAGGGAGGATTATGGCGAAAGGGATTAGATTGCTGGTACTGGATGTTTTAAAACCCCATCAGCCCATGGTGACGGAGCTCGCCTTGGGATTGAGCGAGCTTAAGGGGGTTGACGGGGTTAACATAACCCTCGTGGAAATAGACAAGGAGACGGAGAACATCAAGATAACGATAGTTGGAGATAACCTGGACTATGAAGAGATTGTCAGGACCATAGAAGAATTCGGGGGGGTCGTGCACAGCATAGACATGGTTGCTGCCGGGAAGAGGATTATAGAAGAGAGTGAGACGCCTCAAGATAGACTTGAGGAATATTGAGAGTAGATGGATATGAAGGAAGTTCTTATTATTACTGATCCGGAAAAGATCAAGTTACTTGCGGATAGAACTAGGCTTGAGATAGTTAATTTGCTCAGGGAACGCCCGATGGCAGCCTCCGAGCTCAGTATTATGCTAAAAAAGGATGTCTCAACAATATACCGGCACCTAAATCTTCTGGAAAGTGCGGGATTCATAAAGGCAGTGAGAAAGGAAGGGAATGAAAAGCTCTATCGAAGGACTGCTAGGATATTCCTCATAGCCCCTTCCCGGGAAGGAGATCTGGTGACTCCAATCATGGACGTTATACACTTTCAGGAGGCGGAGACTCTCTATAACCTATTTACAAGCGCGGGATTTGAAATTGAAGACAAAGACATGTTTGTAGAGATTATAAAGACCTTCCTAAGTAATTTTGAAGCCCTTTCAAGGGATCTCATTAAACGGCTGGAAGGCATCGATATAAACCCAGTTGAGTTTATACACCTCATGAATCTCCTCGTTTTAATAAACTCCCCCAAGCTGCAGGAAGAGGCAAAAAAATTAAGGGAGCTTTTGAAGCTGGATGACATGTGATTGAACCTAACATCCCCTGCATGCTCTATCGAGTTTGTACCAGAAGAAAAACGGGAAAAATGAAATTTAGAACTCCATCACCCACTTAACTGCTAGTGGAACTTTTTTCGCAACCTCCAGCGCAGTGAAATTCTCTCCCATCTCTTCCTTCACCATATCTCCCGCTAATCCATTAAGGAAAGCTCCGACTGAAGCCGCCCTAAACGGATCGTTTCCCAGAGCAAGCAAGGCCCCAATAATGCCAGCTAAAACGTCTCCCGTTCCGCCCGTCGTCATCCCCCTGTTGCCCGTTTTATTGTACTTCCAAGTCTTCCCATCGCTTATTATATCATAAGCTCCTTTGAGCAAGATTGTGCCGTTGATTTCTCTCGCCTTCTCGGTGACGAGCTTTGCTTTCTTCTCTAAGCTCCCCTCAGGCTTTTCACCAAAGAGAATCTTGAATTCCCCAGCATGTGGAGTTAAAACAAAAGTTTTATCCCTTAAAACGCTCAGATCCTCAGCTATAACCTTGAGAGCGTCAGCATCAATTACCATTGGCTTCTTGCAGTGCTTAACGAATTCTCTTACAAATTCTTTGGTCTCCTCACTCAATCCAATTCCCATTCCAATTGCTACGGCATCAGCCTTTTCTGCTAAAGCCAAGACTTCCTCCAGGTGCTCTTTTGAGAAGTTCTTGCCCTTAACGGGTCTCAAGATTAAGTCTGGGTCGTTTATTCTCCCCGCACTTTCTTCAGGCATTGCTAGATAAACGAGATCAACTAAATAGGAAGCAGCTTTTGAAGCTAAATAAGGTGCTCCAAAGTAGTTCTCGCTTCCTCCGATTATCAAAACTTTGCCATTTTGACCTTTATGCTCTCCTTTTTTCCTTAACGCAAACTTTGCATCTCCAGGACCAACTAAATGGTAGAGCTCTTTGGGATAACCAATCTTAGCTATTATCCTTTCAAAACCTTCGTATTCCTCTTTGTCCCATTGGAAAGTTACCGCAAAGTCGCAATTTACTCTAACACTCGAAGGATAACCGCTCGGCAGATCAACGCTAACTATCTTAGCTTTTCCAGAATATTCATTGATTTTCTCAACAGCGCTCCTTATTGGCTCTCTCGGCTCTCCCCTAGTTCCCGCGCCGAGTAAAGCATCAACTATGATATCAAAACCTTTCAAATCCAGAGCTTTTATTTGACTTGAGTCTTTAAGAACTTTAATCTTTACAAAATCGAGCTTCTTGAGAATTTCCCAGTTGTGCTTTGCCTCTTCGCTCCTGATTTTCACCTCATCGCCGACCAAAAAAACTGTAACATCGTTTTCAAAGCTTAAATGCCTAGCTGCAACAAAGCCATCTCCTCCATTGTTTCCTGTTCCACAGAATATTGCCACTTTAAGTCCTTTTCCAAACTTTTCTTCAATTATATTTGCCACACCGGCACCGGCATTTTCCATGAGCTGAAACGGAGAGATTCCAAGCCACTTAGCGTTTATATCCCAAATGTAAACGTCTTCAATTTTCATGGGCATCACCGTAGGAAACTTGGAGAAAGAAGGTTAAGGACTTTTTGTCC